>JAEYUK010000261.1 GCA_023432655.1 Pseudomonadota bacterium
CTGTTAAAGCGAAGTATGTCGTTTTCACAACCGGCCCCTTCACTGATAAGCTTCTCCCTGAACTCAAATTCGATTGGAAATCTCAGCTTTTACCTTCAAAGGGTATCCACTTATGGATAAAAAAAGAGGCGATTAAAACGGAAGGATCAGTTGTTCTTACCACTAAAGATAATCGGGTGGTCTTTGTTATCCCTCAGCGTGACGCCATACTGGTGGGAACCACCGAAACCCCGGTTGATCAGGAAATGTTCAATATTGAGGCCACGAATAGTGAAGTAAAATATTTACTGGATGTTTTGAAACAGTATTTCCCTCATTCAAGTCTTGATGAAAGTTCTATCATCTCAACTTTCGCCGGAGTACGCCCCTTAGTAAAAGAGGAGGGACACACCGAAGGATTAGGTAAAGTCAGCCGTTTTCATAAAATTTTCCGTCCCGACGAAAGAACTTATGTACTTATTGGCGGTAAATACACGACTTTCAGACGGATGACCCAGGAGATAGCCCAGGAACTTGTTCCGCGACTCGGGAAGCGCTACTCGCCCAACCTGACCCTTAATTCCTTAAGACAAAAATCCATCGTCCCGACGTTTGGGAAGAAACCTGTTCTTACAATGGATTTGATCAAAAAAATCATCCAAGATGAAAAAGTCACAACTTTTGAAGACCTGGTAAAAAGACGACTTTCTCTTTTAGAAGATCCTCATGAAATAAAAGAAATAATGGGTATCCCGGTGGAAAAAATTAAGGCCCTTTTTTGAAGGGCCTTAAGCTTAAAATCTATATCCCAACCCTAGCATGAGACGCGGACCGCCCACATCTTTATTAAACTGGTTAGTGTTATCATCTTCGTTATATTTCTCAGTCCGGTAATAATAATCTAAGAGAGCACGGGCCCCAAAACCTCTTGCTGTATAAAACTTGTAACCAAAGCCCAGTGAAAAACCAGTTGTTGAACCAGAAGCCTCTAGACCGTTTCCACCCGGATTTTCTTGTCCCGGTTCATAGGTAGACTTCACTGTTCCCATGCTCATGCTTAAATGGAGATAAGGAATAAAAGTCATAGTCTGACTTGGAAGTTTAGTCGGGTGCCAGTTCACGCCTAATAAAAGTTCGGTAATATCGTTAGTGGAGGTTGAACCGTTATAAGACTGGTTATTACTTCTCATTAAGTTAACCATCCCCTGAAGACTAAAACGGGAATACCAGTTTCGCTCTTTTTGAGAATAATACTCTCCACCAAGACCAATATGATGGTAGCTTTGAGAGCCATCAAATGAGTCATCTCCTGAGTCAGTTTTCGTACTTGCGGTAAGACCTGAGATATTTAAAATTCCAAAAACTTCCATATTTTTTTCAGGAATAATCATAGGCCCATCATCTTGAAGGGCCTTAAGATCATCCTCACCGGTTGAGAGAGTACCCGCCTGATCTAAGTCTTGAGCTCCATCGGCGAGCGGAATCCCAAGCTCTGCTGGATCACCACGGCCAACTCGCGTTGGAGTATCTTCCCGAACTAAACTTTGCGTATCATCTTGGGTTATTTTAACCGGAGGCGTGATTTTCAGAGTCATCACCGAATCTTTAACTATGAAATCGGCATTCACCAGACGGTAAACTGACCATACCGAGCGAGTTGGAGAAACTCTCACACACACAGCTCGGGCAACAATTCCGGCCGTAACAATAAAGCGTGCGTGATCGCCTTCGACCAGACCGTCTTCAGTCCCCCGATTAATCATAAGTGTTTTGCGGGTTTCGGAGGTCCTGATAATTCTGATGGTAAGTTTCTCATCCACTTCCAGTGCTTGTGCGCCCATTGATAACATCAGCAAAAAAATAATCAGGATCTTCATTGTTCCCCTTAAAAAGAATAGGCCATGGCGAAATTCATTTTCCCTTCGGCAACAGAAGCCTGATCAGGAAGATTTGCACCAAATTTACTTTGTTCATATCGATCAAGCTGAAGTGTTTCCATGCTGGCGGAAAGTCTTAGCCCGAAATTATTTTTAAAATTGTACTTCATGCCTGCCCGAACTCCCGGGAGTGTCAACAGGGTATAGTTGGATTTCTCATTTACTGAAGGAGCTTCCGCATGGGCCCAGCCGCTTCTCATATAAGCTCCGAGAAAAATGACCGGTGCTTCAATCACATAAGAGGCATAAAGCGGATACCAATTAACTCCTAACGAGAACGAATTCTCATCCAGACTTGAATTATACTCAGATGCTTCAAAGGCAGTTTTATTGTGACGGTAAGAAGCCGTTAAACTAAAGCGTTCTAGAGTTTCATGTTTCAGAACAGGTATCGCCTCAAATTCTAATTCCAGTGAGTAACGACCATCACGGCGATAACCTGCATCTCTTTCCGTTTGGGCATCGTTCACGGACATCCCATAGGCAAAATAAGTGGAATATCTATTCGGATTGGCCACCACAAACTTCCGGCGGTCTTTTTCTTGTAAGACCGAAACCTGAGTGAGCACGCTTCTTAATTCTTCGTCAGAGAAATCTTCTGACCAACTCTCACCTTTTTCTAAGAGGGAGCGGTAAAGTTTTGCGTCAGCAACGGCTTTTTGAGACTGGTTAGAGAGAAAAGTTTCATACTCAGTGCTAAAATTAGATCGTTTTCTAAATTCATTAGAAAAGTCTGATTTCATCTGCTCATCATAGAACGCATCGTAGTTAAAGCCTGGTTCGTTTACGCGTTTAACGTAGGCGGTGACTAATTTTTCAAAAGTACTAAGCTTGAGCTGTCGTTGAAAATCTTCCTGATAGGGGCTTTTATAAAGAGCGGTACGGTAACGATCGTTCTTATGTTTTTTCCAACCCTCAACATCGACTAATGTTCCATCAGCATCCTGACGGTCCTCCGGCCGATGAAGGGTTTCAATCTCCGGATAGCGTGTTTTTAATTTAGCAATCCGATCTTTATCGTTATTTAAATTATGCTGAACCTGAAGAGCTGTCTTTTCTTGATTGGTGATAACGCTAATGCGACTGAAGCGCGGATCGCGCCTGCCGCTTAACATGGCACTTTCAGTTAAGATAAGAAACTGATGTCCTTTAACCAGAAGTTCAGGATCATAAAATTTATAAAGAATCCAAACCGAATGGGCAGTACTAACTTTGATATTGCGGGCCCGGGCCACGGGTACAATG
>JAEYUK010000273.1 GCA_023432655.1 Pseudomonadota bacterium
GGTTTCCACACACCATCATAGTAACTGACTCTTTGATAGTTTCTTATTTTCTCTTCATTATTTTTAAGCTCACCCTCAAAAGCGCTACTGACTGTTTGGTAAGGAGTCATGGTTTTCCAATCCTCCAGGCCAATAGGGTTTACCAAGACCAGTTTCTCCACTTCATCAGGAAACATCAGCGCCATACGGGTCGCAAGCATACCACCCATGGAATGCCCCACTAGTTTATAACTTTTAATATCTAGCTTATGCGCAAGATCGCGAGTAAAAGTTGCGAGTAACTGAAAGGTGTAAGGAAAGGATTCCGGTTTACTCGATTTACCGAATCCGATTTGATCTGGTACCAAAACCCGGTAACCTTTTTTTGTAAGATCATTCACGGTCTTTTCCCAGTAGTAACCAGAAAAGTTTTTTCCGTGAAGGAGAATCACATTTCCTTTTACTTTACTCTTAGGCTTCACATCCATATAGGCCATTTGAAACTTCTGATCTTTGACTGAAACATCATAGAAGTTAACAGGAAATGGATAAGAAAAGTTTTTCAATTCCGGATCCATTGGCTTGAATTCAGCAAAGGCCATTAATGAAAAACAAAGAATTAGAAATTGAATCATCGCTCATCCCCTTCGAGTAGGGATTTATATTAGGTCGTTTTTTTTGGAAAGTATATGATGCGGTTAGCTTCGGCCGACACTTAACGATCTTTCTCTTCTAGTAGCTCAAACAGAATATCACTGACCGTAACACCGGTAAAAGTACTGGCGGTCTGAATAGATACTAAAGCTCCTGTGCCCGTGGCCAGAGGATCAAGGACCAATCTTCGACCTGCTAACCTTCTTGCAGCTTCACCCGTAGTCTGACCACTATGGAGTCTTTCTCCCTCTGCACCAGCTCTACGGGCCTTAGTGACGATGATATGAGGACGCCCATTAACAATGGTTTTTCTCGACTCTTCAATAACGATATCCCCGAAAGGACCTTTGTATTGGCCAGCTGTGTTCTTGAAGGCACTGTAGAGACCGGTGATTTCATGAGGTTTAAATAAAGCTGCGGCTTCTGGAGTAAAAATAAACGTTCCTTCTTTCTCAGCGTGAACTCCAGTTTTAATTCGATCAATCTTTGTTTCAATGGGTCTTGCAGCAGCGTAGACACTTCCTTCAGTACTGCCCCATATAGTTTTAGAATCCATGATTTTATCAACATCATTTTGATTGGTAATGATAAGTAGAGGAGGATTTCTTTCCTTGATCAGTTTTGAAAGCTTCAAGAGATCTTCTGCAGAAACTTCCTGCTGCATATAGAGTTTATCCAGAGTTGAAGTCGCAAACGCTTTATCAGAAGCCGAAACCCCTCGGACTAATAACTTATCCAAAGGATTATCCTGCTTAAGTCTTGCCAGCAATAAGGCTTCTTCACTGGCCGAAAGACTTTGTCCGTTTCGAATCTTATTTGCCAGGGCATCAATATCTGATTTCGGAATTACAGTCCTGGGTATATGTCGGGCGAGTCTTAAACTTTCTGCCGCCATCGGAGTCATTAAAGCCGCTGAAATCAAGGCCTGTGTTACACAGCGGGAGTTGTTGCTGTTATTAACCAGAATACGATCACTGTTTGAGCAGGACATTCTTGTCTCGCCTGAACCGAGTTTTGAAAACTCTTGGACTTCTCTTTGACAACGGTTGTACTCATCCACGTTATAGTAGCCTGCATAACCCGCATTGGCAGCAAGCCCTACACGAGCGACGGCCGTTTCTGTTCGGGCAACTCTGGAAGTCATGTTAGCAGTTCGAGCAAGAGTGGCCGCTGCCTTCACTCCGCTCACAATAGCATAGGGAGTAAGTGTTAAAGCGAGATCAATTCCCACATCGTTTAAAACCTCATCAGCATCATTGCGGCCGCTTTGATATTCTCCGTGCATTCATGAAAAGTTGAAGCATAATTCAGCTCATTGGCACCAGGATAGATTCTTCCCTGAGTACGGTATTTAGATAACTTCAAAACATCTTCGAAGTTATCACAATCTTCCGCCGCTCCAATAAGGCACTTATAAGCGTTGTTGAAGTCTGTCATCTTTTTCTGGATTTCATTCTGTGAGATCCTCACCTGTGCCGTGATGGCCCTTCTTATTTGTTCGGAAGTGGGATTGCCATTCAGAATATTTTTAAATTTTTCTCCCTTTAACAGAGGGTTGAGATCTTTAATCATCTCCATGTCTTCTTCCAAAACGGCTGCCCGTTTTCGATTGTCACTGGAAATTCTCCCTGTTCCAGAGAGAAGTTTTCTTCTTTCTTCTTCTAGAGTCTTTAGACCCTTGAGAGCAAAAGATACTTCTTCTGTCTTCATATCCAGATAATATCCAGCTGAGGCTTCAGCCTGACATTGGTTTAAATCATCACATCGATCCTGGACTCCTGTGAGTCTGATATCACTACAATTGATTCTATCGGCGGGCAGAAGAAACCTTGTCTGGCGGTGAGAATCCAAAAGATCGTTCATGGCACTTTTAATTGCCTCTGTTTTATAATGAAAGTCATAGGTCATATAAATCTGTGCCAGATTTCTTTCATTTTTTTCAAGCGAAGATTCACACTTATCTGTGTATTCAAAGAGATGGGGATGATCGGGAAACTTCTCCATCAGTTGTTGATTGAGTTTTTCAATAGATTGTCTAGAAGCCAGATCAGCACTCGATGCACAGGCCGTACGTGGATTTTTTAAACTGCCGTCAGAAATAATGGCATTAATTGTTCCCGCCGTTCCTTTTCTGTAAATATCACTGAGACTTTGCTCGATTACTTTCGGACAGGAATTCGTCGTAGGAGCGCAAGAAATAACTTCGAGAGTCCCCACATCAACAACCGCTTTCTGGTAACTTCCCAGGGCGTTTATAAGCCGACGATCTTCCGCATGCGTGGAAGAGAACGCTACAAGAGTGAAAAAAAGAAAAGTGGACAACCGATGCATCAGTTAATTATCGGTTTTTTTGATAAACAAATTTAATGCTATTTAGAGCGAAAAGATCTCCAGACCAGCTCGCCAATCCCTCTACGTAAATCATTTAGATTGGCCTTATCAAACCAGTGATTTTTGGTGGCATTCGTTAGGATCACGTGTCCTACACCCAAATCCGGGTCAATCCAGACAGAGGTACCAGTAAAGCCTAAATGCCCGAAGGTATTGGGCCCACATCCTATGCCCGCTAAGGTCTCGGTAGGGTTCATCACCCGGTCCCATCCAAAAGCAAAACGGTGACGATGAGAAGCTAAATCGATCTTAACCTTCTGAATGAAACCTGTTTCGGTTTCATAATTAAGAAGAGTTCGGCACAGACCATTTACGGTTGAAAAAACTCCGGCATGTGGAACAAACTCTCCGATGGTATAAGCATTCGGATCATGAACCATTCCAAAATTCTCATGACCCTCTTTAAAACCATACTGAAGAAGTGAGGATCCAATGGGTAGGTCTGTCCAATAAACGGTTTCCGAATCCCAGATTTTTTGAACCAGCTCTTTTTGATTAATGCCTTTCTTTTCAAGTTCCAGCATCACTCTGATTGCTGAGAAGTCTGAATAAAGAGTATCACTTTCAATGATGGGATAATTTAAGAGTAACTCTTTCCAATTGTTTTTTGAAAGAAGTCCCCAGGCAGGGATTCCTGCTCGATGATTCAAACAAAGTAAAAGATTTTTATCGAAAGCTTCAGGTCTAAGGAAGTAACTTAAGGAATTTATCAAAGGTTTACTGACTGAAGCCAGATCATAAAAGATATGAGGATCTACCTGGAAAACAACCCCGTCATCAGACTGTAGAGCTTCAATCGTTTCAAACTTTTTATTTTTAAAATCGATAATCCCTACGGCAACAGCATCCATCGGGCCAAAAGGCAGAAGGGATGAAATGGTTTGAATAATTTCTTTCATCTCATCCCTTCTGTTTTATTAAGATCTAAGTACTGCTTGGGCCGCGGCCAGACGGGCAATCGGAACTCTGAATGGTGAGCAACTCACATAATCCAGTCCAATACGGTGGCAGAACTCAACCGATTGAGGTTCCCCTCCGTGCTCACCACAAATTCCAACATGGATGTGAGAGTTGGATTTTCTTCCTTCAACTGCCGCGTGCTTCATTAAGAAGCCTACTCCATCCTGGTCGATGGAAACGAATGGATCCCGTGGGT
>JAEYUK010000363.1 GCA_023432655.1 Pseudomonadota bacterium
GCCTGGGCTACGGCCGCAAATGACTGAATCAGACCCTGAATTGTTCCCAAGAGTCCCAAGAGTGTAGATAAGTTGGCGGCCAGTGCTAGATAAGTCAGACGTTTTTCAATTTTAGGCACTGATTCAAGAATGCTCGCTTCCAGAGCATCCTGAATCTGCTCCTTACTTTGATTGGCCCTTTTAAGACCATTCTTCATAACAAAAGGAAGTAGAGCATCTGATTCAGAACAAGTCTGAATAGCTTCCTGCACCTGATTTCCAATGACGAACTTTTTAATGGTCCCCATTAAACTCGTACCATCGATGTCAAACTTGAAAAAAGCTTTAAACCTTTCGGCAGAGATGGCAATTCCCAGACACCAGACAATGGCGATGATCCACATGAAGACCCCACCTTCATTCATGAATCTTGCGACCCACTGGAGCATGCTTTCTTGAACTACAGGATTCGTTACGACTTCTTCCATAAGTGTCCCCCTTAAAGTGACTCAATTTTAGAAATTAATTTGCTGAGATATACAGGAACAACATTTCCTAATAACAGGAGCTGTATGTTTTGAGATGAATGATTCATGTGGATCCGAAAAGACTCTGGGAGTCTTTCTTTTCTTATTCCTAGACATCAACAAACGTGCAACTTGAGATAACGTCCAACAGAAGGAATAAAAAAATGTCTTACAACGGAGGTGATTTTACTCTTCTAAGTTTTAATCACAACCATCATTTAATAAAAAAACTCAAAACGTCCGTGTTTAGAAAACTTACCAAGGCAGTGCCTCAAATAATGGCAATCCTCTTCCTAGATGACCATTTTTCGAGGCAGTTTTGAGAGGGTTAATTCTCTGAATTCACTAGCGTAAAGACTCGACATCCTTTTTAATAAAGCTGTCAAACTCCTTACGGGAGTATAAATCCAGTTCAAATCTTCTTCGCTCTCTTTCTCGTACTGAGATATCTCCTGGAGCTATTAATTGTCCCTTAACTTCCAGGTTACCAAGATCAAACTTTTCATATTTTTTGTACTGATATATGACTTGTTGTTCTTCTCCCCAAGCATCCTGCATAAGATATAAACCAAGAACATAAACTAAAATTTTCATAACTACTCCTTTTCTTCCGTGATCTGGCGTACTGTCTGACAATTTGATTTCAACCCTAAAGAATAGTCTCCGAGTTCATCGGCCCAGAAGGCCCCTTGGAAGGTCCAGAAGTATTCAAACTTGGAACGCTTAACGTTTGAATAATCTCCCCGACTACGGTCCGCAATAAGCTTTCTGTTCGAATAGACGAGATCTTTTTTTCTGGCAATAATTTCCAGGTTAAGCTTAAAAAGTTCCGAAGATAGAAAAGGCACCTGTTCCAGGAACTGAAAGATATCAGTTTTAGCGTTATAATTTATCTTGGCCGTCATATTATCCCTCACCTCTAGTAAGTGTGGGATAAGTAAGTTTTTAATCACCGGTTTTTCATTCTGGTTAATTCGTTTCATTTCCTGGTTAATTTTATGAATGGCATTAAAATCAAGACTGAAACGAGTTTGCTTCTTCATACGAGTCAGGATTTTCTTCACAAAGTCAGCATGCTTATCAAGCTCATTGCCCCGTTTAAACATCAAATCATAGAAATACTTTTGGGAATGGCGATTCTTCCGCAGCACAGTTTCCAGGGCCTGAAACCTTGGTCGATAGATCTGATAAAACTGATTAATAATCGTCATACTGTCTTCATAAAGGCACAGGCGAAAGTAAGAAAGGGCCGCCAGATATTCTGCCTCTGGAAAAAAATACGTATCAAGAAGCGGAGACTTATAGGTCGTTAAAAGCCCCAGGGTCCGGTTATAGTCCCCCATCTGATAATACACCCACGCCATTTCCAGCAAGAGGTAAGGCCATTTATAAGATTTTTTTGGTATCTTAGTATAAGCTTCAAGGGACTCCTTATACTCTTCCACCTTAAAGTGATGACGGGCCTTGTTCACCAGACAGATTTCATTAACCATCCGGTAATAACGTTTAATCTTCTCATTCAAAGCAGAGTTTTCCTGCTTTTGGGCCGAATCGATACAGGCATTGTATGACTCCAACCGTTTTTTTGGATTTCCCATTTGATCATATACCTGGGCCTCAAGAAGCTTTCCTTCTGGGTAGTAACGGTGATCCGGGTGAACCATTGCAAACAATTCTAAAGCTTTCTTATAATTTTTCTTCTGTGATGCCTGTCGTCCGAGAATGAATCTGGTGGAAGATGTTGGGTACTTTTGAAGGAGAGATGGCTCATAGTCTTCCAGGAGCTCAATTCCGGTATAATACAGAAGATCCTCCAGGCGCTTCAGATCATCCTTGATAATGACTCGGTCATAAGTTTCTTTAAAAAATTCATTTAGTGATGAGTAATAATATTTCTTTTTCTCAAGTACCTCGGACATGCTTGATTTTTTCTCTCCCTGCCCAAAGACCTGTAGCGACATTGATAACGATATCAAAATATATAACAGCTTCATAAGTGGTCCTTAGTAAGAGAATCCAACGTTAATCATGATATCAGTATTCGTTCTGAGTTTATCATTCTTAGGATCTTTAGGACCTGGGGCCATATAGTAAGTATTCATATACTCAAGACCTACATGGATATTTTCCGTCAAATGAAGTTTAACATTTGATTTAAGAATCCCTCCTGTATAGCTTTCTTTTTCATAACGGTTTTTCACGTTACCAATCCGGACAGTCTTAATGTTACTTTCAGTATTAACCTTGGCCAGACCCGCACCAAAAGACCAATCGAAATAGAAAATCTTATTAAAAGTATTAATCTTACCGTAGAAAGGTGACCAGATGAGATTTGCACCATAGCTTGAATCCATCCGACGAATAAAAGGTTCTGCTTCATTAATCAAACGAACGTTACGAAAATCATCATTGTTTCTGTTTGAATATTTATTGTAGAAAACTTCCAAACCCCATTCTTCATGAATGTAATATCCTGCTCGAGCACCAAAACCGCTGGTATCCTGGAATTTTGATGTAAAGTTAGAAATGTAACCGACATCAAAATAAAATGAGTGTTCTTTCTTGTAGAGTTTATTTTGAAGAACGTATACTTTCTTGTCTGGATCAAGCCAGAGGAAGTCGTATAACGACTCCTCTCCGGCATGGGTTCTTTTTGTCATCATCATCATAAGAGCAAGAGCAATGATCGAAATTTTTAGCATACGTCCCTCTTAATTACTGTTTCACGTAGGTCACGGTGATTTCAGCTCCATCAGCAGGCAGATGGTTTGAACTGAACTTGATCGAGCGTGAAGCAGCATCAAATGTATAGTTAGTTGTTTCAACTCCATCTACATAAACTTTTAAAGTTCCATCTACAGGGTCATTGGCAAGAGCAAAGGAATCGAGAAGATTAATAATTGTTCCGCCCATGTCTGAAAGTGACTTATGAAAATCTTCTCGGATGTCTGCGACAATACCTGCAGTGTTTTTCGAAGCATCTGCATAACGTTTGTAACCGGTACTTACTCCATAACCTTGGTTATTAGTTAAACCAACATCAACAATGGAATAAACTTTTACCAGACCTTCTTCGTTCTTAAGAGATTTAAGCTGATTGGTATAAGTTTCAACACTCTTAGCAGACTGATCTTCTTCATCCGACAGAATCACCACGGCAAGATAAGCATCCTTTCTAAGAAAGCTGGACGAGTATCTCTTCATGAATTCATCGGCGGCTTCCAATCCTTTCTCATAACCAGAACCTTGTGTTCCCACTTGAACTAATTTTTTAAAGTCTTCCATGAACTGCACCTGGTTATTCTGTGCCGCAGTCGAATTCAATTTTTCAGCACTACCAGTCACCATACGGCCTTTGTTGTAGCTAGAGCTGGTATCAGTTGTAGTGATGGCCATTTTGAAATCCACGTCACGAGTAATGAAATCCTGAATGAAAGCGCTGAAGTTAGCACCTAAAGCATCCTGCTCATCTTTCATTGATCCTGAGTTATCGATCACCCAAACGATATCTAATTTCTTGCTAACATTGCTGGTTTGCTTAAACTTTTCTCTCTTACATCTTGGGTCTGTTCCAATTGTAGGATTGGACTCATCAATACCGTCAGCATCATTTCCATGACCTTGGTTACAGTCTCCGTATCCACCAGTTGAGCCACCTGTTGAACCACCAGTAGATGATCCGTCATCCGGGTTGGTTGGATCAGTTGGATTTGTTCCACCTGTAGAACCGCCAGTAGATGAACCGTCATCCGGGTCTGTTGGATCTGTAGGATTAGAACCTCCCGTTGAGCCGCCTGTTGACGATCCGTCATCTGGATCTGTTGGATCTGTAGGATTAGAACCGCCTGTTG
>JAEYUK010000039.1 GCA_023432655.1 Pseudomonadota bacterium
GGATCTAAGCGTACAGGTCCAGATCTTGCTCGCGTAGGTAAGAAGTATCCTCACATGTGGCACTACAAACACTTCTGGGATCCTCGTGAAGTGACTGCCGGCTCGATCATGCCTCGCTACACCTGGATTTTCGATCAGAAGATTGATTACTCAACTCTTCCTAAAAAACTTGAAGTGATGCAGAAGCTTGGTGTTCCTTACACTAATGAAGAGGTTCAGAACAGTGTGGCGAATGCAAAAGCTCAGGCCCAGGAAATTGCAAATGAACTGATGCTAAGTGGTGTCCCTGCAAAAATCGTAGAGATGGATGTGGTCGCACTCATTGCCTATATGCAGCGTCTAGGAGTTGACTACTCTTCAGTTCCTGATGAAACTCCGGTTGAAGCTGCAGTAGAGGAGGCACAATGAAGCAAGAAGTTTTAAAACACTGGGACCTTCCCATGGCCTCAGTTACGGCACTGATGATTTTTGTTATCTGTTTTGCGGCCTATACGTATTGGACCTTCAAAGCATCTAACAAGAAAGTTTATGAAGAAGCTTCAAATATACCCTTAGGAGATGCGAACCTCGCATCTCCCGCTAAGAAAGGAAACGTTGTATGAGCGAACAACAAAATACTAAATTAGAAGTGATGGCCGATGAGCACCATCTCTTACTCGATCACGATTATGATGGAATTCAAGAATTGAACCACCCGCTTCCAAATTGGTGGAACATGATCTTTCTTATTTCATGTGTCTTTGGAGTAGGTTATTGGGTTTACTATTCGTTTATGGGCGGCCCGTCTTTAAAAGATGAGTTCCACCGTGATCACGCTAAGATTGTGGCCGTGCAAGAAGAGTTTAAGAGACAAAACAGTGCTTTTAAGCAAGAATACTATGATAAGATGGTCGCTGAAGGCGGTCTTCAAAAAGGTGCCGAAGTTTACGAACTTAACTGTCTTCCTTGTCACGCTGAAAACGGTCGTGGAGACATCGGCCCAAACTTAACAGACAAAAATTGGCTCATTGCCAAGGGCACACCTGATACTCTCTATCAGGTGGTGTTTAACGGAAGTGAAGAAAATGGAATGCCTGCTTGGTCAGAGTTAATCTCTCAGGACGAAATTTATCAAGCCGTTATTTATGTTAACAGTTTGAAAAACACTTTCGCTAAAGATGGTAAAGAACCAGAAGGTGAATTAATTGAAGACTAAAAATATTTACGAGTTAGATCCAGAAAGACTTGCGACTACCGATGAACACGGTAATCGAATCTACCTTTATCCGGAAGATGTAAAAGGTGTCTGGAAAACTCGGCGAACGTATTTTTATTGGTTTTTGATTCTCCTTTATCTCATTTTGCCGTGGATAAATATCAACGGCAAACCTGCTCTTAATTTAGATATTTTTAAACAAGAGTTTACAGTTCTAGGCTTCACCCTTCACGGGGTGGAGCCTATTCTCTTTTTCATGCTGGTAGCCTCTGGGCTTTTCTTTATTGCCTTTTTGACCAGTCTTTTTGGTCGCATCTGGTGTGGTTGGGCCTGCCCACAAACCGTTTTTATTCAAAGTATCTTCATGAAGATTGAGACTCTGATTGAAGGTAAGGCCCGCGCCCGTAGGGAGCTTGATAAGGCCCCTTGGACTCTTAATAAGATTGTTCGCAGATCACTTAAGTGGATCGTATTCACTGTGGTCTCTCTTCATATTGCTCATACCTTTGTTGGTTATTTTGTGGGACCTCGCGAGCTTCTCAGAATCACCACCATGGCCCCTTCCGAAAACTGGGGGCTCTTTGTTGCCACCATGATTATTACCACCATTTTCCTTCTGGACTTTGGCTGGTTCCGTGAACAGTTTTGTATTATTGCCTGTCCTTACGGACGAATGCAGTCCGTGGTTATGGACGAAAATTCCCTTGTCGTAGCTTACGATTCTAAGCGAGGGGAGCCTCGTCGTGGACCGGATGTCCCAAAATCCGATGAAGGTGACTGCATCAACTGTTACAATTGCGTAAAAGTTTGCCCGACCGGTATTGATATCCGTCGTGGCACCCAGCTTGAATGTATCGCCTGTACCCAGTGTATTGATGCTTGTGACGACATCATGACTAAACTTAAGCGCCCAACTGGCCTTATTGGCTATAAGTCTGAAAATGAACTCGCAGGTAAACCTCGGAAGGTCATCACTGTCCGTTCTGCCATTTATGTTTTCGTCTGTCTCGCATTATTGACTGGCTTTGGCGTGATTATCCAAAAGGGTACCGATCTTAAAGTTATGTTCATTCGTTCTACTACTCCTTACCGTGTCGTTGAAGACTCTCTTATTGTGAATCACTTCACCTTGAAGCTCACTCACCAAGGCAGTCGGGTGTTCACAGTTGATTACCGCATCGCTGACCCGGAGTTAAAGGACCGAGTTGAAGTGGTGACTCCCATCCGTCCAACAGTGTTAAATGTTCCGGAAAAAAAGATCGTGATGTTCTTTAAATTTAATCCGGATGTTCTCCAAGGCGGCACACGCAAGACTGTTCTAGAAGTCTTTGATGTTGAAACTAAGGAACTCATTACTACTAAGGAGGTTGTCCTTGTCGGCCCAACTCATTAGTGCTCTTAGTGAAATCAAAACCTATCTTCCCTGGGTCTCATTTCTGGCAGGAATGGGCGGAAGTCTCCACTGTGTAGGAATGTGTGGAGGTTTAGTCACCGCCAGTTGCGAAGGTTCAAAAGATGTCGTTCGCTATCAGTTTGGTCGTCTTATAGGTTACCTCCTCCTAGGTGCCCTTGCTGGCTTTTTAGGAAGTTTTCTCAATTTCAAATCGGCCCCATTGACTGCAACTTTAATTCCCTCTCTCTTAGTGGGTGGGCTTTTTATATTCTGGGGCGTTCAGTCCCTCCGCGGGCGCAAGGCCGAAATTCCTATGCCTAAATTTTTTGGACGTCTCTACACTCGCTTATGGCAAGGTCTCGTCCAAAAAAATAAAAATTTAACTCGGGCCTTTTTCACTGGGTTCATTTCCATTCTGCTTCCTTGCGGCTTACTTTATGGAATTGTTTTGAGTACCGTGGCCCTTCAAAGTATGCCAGCTGCACTCATGGCGATGCTCTTTTTCTGGCTGGGAACTGTGCCGGCCATGGTTGTTGCTCCAGGAATTATCCAGCGACTTTTAAAGCCTTTTAGGGCCAAGTTACCTAAAGTCTATGCAGTAAGCCTTATGCTCATTGGTGTTATGACGATTTCATTTCGAGTCGTGAAAATCCAAAACGCCCAATCACATGCTCATGGGACTTCAGCTCCTGAAACTAAGGTTATGTGCCACTAAAATAATAGACGGCACTACCTACGACGATTGGTAACAAGAGAAAGAGGTAAGATACCAAGGGTTTCTTACCCATGTTTTGAATGGCCTGATAGGCCCCAAGTAAGACAGAACTCGCATAGAAGAGCGCTAACAACACTGTCAAAAACATCGATGTTGTGTCTTTTTGAGCAATATCCCCACTACTAATAACAGTATAAATTCCAAAAAACAGAAGAGGGAAAAGTGTCAGTACTTCTGCTGCTGCTATTATTGAAATGATGATTTTATTGGCCATGAACATTTTTCTCACTTCCGCCGGCGAAAGTAAATCCGGCCAATGTTTTTTACACTTGACTTGTACGTAACTTTTCCGTAAAAGTCAAGCATGAAACTTTCACATTTAACTGACCACACATTATTTTTTGATACCAAGACTCTCGTCTCCCACGAGCGAAGCGTCGTCTTAAAACTCCTTTATCATCTAAAAGAGATCGATCGAAGAAAGCTTTATTCCGACCATAAATGTAGTTCGCTCTTTGATTTCTGTGTGCGGGAATTAGGTTACTCTGAGGCCAGTGCCCAGAGACGAATTGTGGCGGCCCGAATGCTGGCGGAGATCCCGGAAATTGATCAAAAAATCAAAACCGGAAAACTCACTCTGACAAATATTTCACAAGTGAATCAGTTTTATAAAAACCACTCAACCAATGAGAAAAAAGAAATTTTAAAAGAAGTGGAAGGCCTCTCCAAAAGAGAATGCGAGAAGAAACTTTTTGATTTATCAGGCACCGAGAAAACACCAAAAGAAAAAGCCCAGCGACTATCCAAGGATAAGGTTCAGGTGGCAATTATTCTCTCTGATAAAACAATGGAAGAATTGGAGCGCTTAAAAGCACTTCTGGGAAAAGAACTCACCATGGATGAGCTGGTGATGTTTATGGCAACGGAAGCGATTAAAAATGTGGAAAAA
>JAEYUK010000049.1 GCA_023432655.1 Pseudomonadota bacterium
TCTGATCGGAATTGAAGAGAATATTTTCCCTTCCTATAAGAGCCTTGAAGTGGGGCCAGTTGCTCTAGAAGAAGAGCGTCGGCTTTTTTATGTGGCGATGACCCGGGCGATGAAACAACTCACAATTACCTTTGCTCAAGGAAGGCTATTGTGGGGAAGTCTTAAATTTAATGGACCCAGTCAGTTCTTGCATGAAATTCCTTCTAAGTATTATCGATGGGATTTTTATCAGACAGGATCAAAAAGAAATCAGTTCGAAAATCGAAATAGTTACGACGACTTTGATCAGACCTCATACTCTGACGACGTTTATCATGAGGATAAGGTTTATCAAACGAAGAAGGTGGTTAAAGATCTTGCCAACTATCCGTCTGGCTCCCGGATTGTCCATGCTTTGTATGGAGAAGGGACTGTTCTCGATAGTGAAGGACTGGGGCAGGATGAAAAAGTAACAATCCTGTTTCGCGACGGGATTAGAAAGAAGTTTATGGTTAAATTTGCACCCCTGCAAAAAGCATGATGCTTAGTGAAAAATCAACGAAGATATTAGGATTAAAATGCGAATTTCTTTAAAGGTAGTGGCTTTTCTTTGGTTAGGTTTATTTGTAGTCATTGGTGGTTTGCTCTTCAGTGCCTATTCTCAGTTTAAACCTGAAGCTTTCGTGGCGCTCATTCATGAACAGGTTCAAAAAAATTATCCGGGCAGTAAGTTGCAAGTAGGGGATGTTTCCTATGGCTTCTCACTGGATTTTAATCTTAGGCTCAAGAATATTACACTTCATCGTTCCGATAAGCTTATCAGTCAACTGGGGGAGCTTGAGTTGAAGGTTCCTTGGTGGCTTCTTCTAACCAATCGAGGGAATGCTCAGATTAATATTTCGAAGTTAGATATTTATGTCGAGCACGATGAAACAGAAGTTCCTTCCAAAAAAGAAGAGAAATCTCAAACCGTGGCCACCGTAAAGGTCGAACTGCCGGCCTATCTGGCAGATGCCGGGTTTACAGTTAGAGCAAAAGAAGTCTCGATTAAAGACTTAAATAATTCCCGCCGTTATTTTAATGTTTCGAAATTACTTGTAAGAGAATTTCAGTATGGAAGAAATTCGGCCTTTGAACTTAATATTCCCATTGAGATTACCCACAATGATATCTCGTATACTTCAGACCTTTGGCTCTTTGGAGATGTGACTCCGGAACCTCAGTCATGGAAGTTAAATTACCGTGGTGAATTCCGAACCAAAGAGAGTTCTGATAAATTTCAAATTGAAGACATCGTGATCCATGGGAAGTCTGATTTTAACCCGAAAGTCTTGAGTGTTCTTTCCACAGTAGAACTTCTTATAGAAAAGCAAAAGATTGGTGAAGGTAAACTAACCGCATCGACTGATGAGTTAAATGTTGACTTAAGTTTTACAAAACTTCCCTTGAATTATTTTGGATTTATTTCCGCAGAAATACAGAATCCCTTTCTTAAAAAACTCGAAGGTGAAGCCGCTGGAACCATAAATTTCAAAAAAAGTCTCCTTACTGACTTGGCCAAACTTTCTGGTAAATTATCTTTTGATGGAGAGTTGCAACTAAGCGAAGGGAATGCGCTCCCTGGAAAATGGCAGATCGGTGTCGAGAATTTCCGCTGGGATGTTTCTTTTACCGGCCCTCAAGGCGAAGCAAGTTATCTCAGACGATCCGTGGTGGATGCTACAACCAACAAAGTAGCTCAATACAATGAAGAAATTAATTTCTCGGGGGCCCAGTTTAACCAGGTCATTACAGCGATTAAACCCCTGGCCTATTTCTTAGGCGATCTGACAGGTCCATATTATATGACAACCGTCTCCTGTAAGAAATGTCTACAGGAGGAGCAGATTTTGGATACTCACGTCAAATATGGTTTTTCACCTGATCAGAAATTTTACCAGGCATCCATGTCGGCAAAAGATTCTAATATGGAGCTCAATTTCTCTGAGAAGCTGAAACAGAAGGCGATGAACATAACTTTTGCTCACTTTCTTTGGGATGCCTCTTATAACTTTTTAAATCCATTTTTTGGTGCCATCAGGGGAGAACTAACTGGTTCCGTTGAAGGGCGCTGGAATGAAACGTGGGAAAAAGGGCAGTGGTTAGTTGAGCTAGCTGGAAAAAATTTGATGGGAAGTTATGGCGCAGTACCCGATCTAATCGGAAAAACGGCCGAAATATTTGGCTTAGAGAGTAAGCAAACTCCCAGTATAAGTATAAATCTTGCCGTACAGAATAATCTCCTCACTCTGAAGTCTTTGTTGTTGGAAGGTGGGGAGTCAGCTAAAATTTCAGGAACATTGAGTTCGGAACAAAAGTCGTCCCTAACACTCACATATCCAAAAAATAAAAAAATGAAGCCAATTAAAAAAGAAGACATCACTCATTATTGGGTAAGTAAGGAATAAATATGGAGCAAAGTTACAAACCAATTATTTGGAAAAATGAAAAACTCTATTTACTGGATCAGCGTCAACTTCCTCAGAATGAAGTTTTTGTAGAAGTAAATGATTTGCAGTCCTGTGCCCTTGCTATTACAGATATGGTGGTGAGAGGAGCTCCTTGTATTGGCTTTACAGCGATCTACGGTATGGCCCTTTGGGTAAAGAAACAGGAAAAGCTCACTCTGGAAAATTGTCGTAAGGCCTGTGATGAAATGATCAGCGCCCGTCCTACAGCGGTGAATCTCGCTTTTGAAGTGAATCGCTGTTTTGACATCATGAAAGCCTTTGTTTCTGAAAACCGCCCTGTGAAAGATCTCTATGCTCGTTTAGTGGAGTTCGGCGATGAGCAGATCCGCCAAAGCCACGATAAGAATACACGCATGGCCGAAATTGGATTTAAGGAACTCTCTCAAAAGCTAGGGGATAAGAAATGGCGTTTAATGACCCATTGTAATACTGGCTTTCTTGCCTGTGGAAGTTTAGGGACGGCTCTTGGAGTTATTTCCTATGCTCACTCCAAAGGGAAAGTTGAATATGTGTTAGCGGATGAAACGAGACCTTATCTTCAGGGAACCAGACTCACAGCTTTTGAACTCGCTAAGGAAGGAATTCCTTACAGCATAGTCGTTGAGGGAGCTGCCTCCTATCTTCTTTCTCATAATAAAGTCGATGCTATTTTTGTAGGGGCCGATCGTATTGCTGCCAATGGCGATACCGCCAATAAAGTTGGCACATCCACCCTCGCCATTGTGGCGAAAAATTACAACATTCCTTTTTACGTCGTTGCACCGATAAGCTCTTTTGATACGACGATCCCGGATGGGAAACATATTGAAATCGAGATGCGACCGATGAGTGAAATTACAGAATTAAAGGGAATAAAACTCTCACCAGAAGGTGCAGAGTCTATTAATCCTAGTTTTGATGTAACTGATCATAAATTTATAACAGGTATAATTTGTGAAAAAGGGTTTATTAATCCTCAAAATGTCGGAGAACTTTTAAAAGTGGTGAATTCATGACACAAGATATGCGGGCCTCAATTGATATTGGTTCTAATAGCGTTCTTCTCTTGATTGGTAATATGACTCATGGAAAGTTTGAGGAAGTCGCCAAGCGAAGTGAGATCACGGCTTTGGGGAAAGAGCTCGATAAGAATAAAGCTTTTCATCCAGCTTCTATGGAAGCAACATTTGCGGCCATCAAGTCCTACGCTGAGGATTGTGACAAGCATGGAGTTTCCCGAGATAAAATTATTGCTACTGCAACGGAAGCTTCTCGAGTCGCTAAAAACGCGCCTGAGTTTTTTCAAAGAATTCAAAACGAATTAGGTATCACTATTTCTGTTATTTCTCCGGAAGCTGAAGCTTACTTTTCGACCAAAGGTATTCTTTTTGACACGAAATTTGATAGCGAACTTATTACCATCATGGATATTGGTGGGGCCTCGACTGAATTGATTAAAGTGAACACCAAAACGTTCCAGATTCTCGATACCGTCAGTATGCCCATTGGTGCCGTTCGAAGCACCCAGTGGCTTAGTGATGATCTTTTTGTGCAAAATCTTCAGAAAGTCTTTCTGGATTACCGAACCACTCTGGATAAATTTCAAACCAAAGAGTTATTCTGTGTCGCTGGAACGATTACTTCACTAGGGAATATGCACCTTCAGCACAAAGAATTTCATGAAAACGATGTGCATGGTCTGACCTTAAAAATTGAAGATATTGATAACCTTTTTAAGAAGTATTCCAATCAAACGCCTGAGCAGTACCTTGAGCAATTCCCATTCCTTCAGAAAAGATCTGAAAGCATTAAAGGTGGTCTGCACCTGGTGTACCACATCGCCCACCGCCTTTTGGTGAAAGAACTTACCATTTCAACTTATGGCCTAAGATATGGAACAATTTTAGAAGGATATATTAAACAGGAATTTCTCCATGGATAGTTTGCACAATTTCGCCTTCCGCGCTGTCGTTTTCAAAGAGGGAACTAAGGCCAATAAACTTTTTCTGGTTAAAACCGGAGAGGTTCTGTGCCTCAAGGCTTCGACCGATCGACTCATCCCGGTGTTCCTGGCCAAAGCAGGTGATATCATCGGCGAAAGTGCCATGATCGAGAATATGGACTATACCTATTCCGCCATAACCCTCGCCGAAACCCAGTTAGTGGAAGTTCCGGCCATGAGTTTTAAGAATGTTTTTGATACGGCACCTGATTGGTTAGTGGAGTTAACCACCACCATGATCACAAGATTTCAGAATACTGCTAATTTGATTGCTGAAAACCGGATGGTTCATTCTTCGATTATTTCCGAAGAAGAGTTCACACCCAGTTTAGAGCTTGAGTTTAAAAAACTTTTGAATCAATAAAACTGAATAATTCGATTGCGATGTAAGTTTAAAGCAAGCTCCACAATCTTTTGCTGGGCCCGCAGACATTCATTACGATTACCCGTTAAATCTTTTTGCATGATATCGAAAGCCTTGAGCGCCATTTCTCGCGAGATGAGAGAAAGGGCTCGTCTTTGATTTTTTACATGAACTAAATTGAGTGCTAATCCCAGGATTGCCGGTTGCACCTGGGAAACGATGGTTTTTAGAGATTCATCATTCAGGTCCCAAATACTCTCAAAAGAAATACATGATTCTGTCAGTTCTTTTGCGAGCACTGGATTTCTGACTCGTAAATTTTTTAAGAGCTTGGTTTTATCTCCCGCATCCATCATTTGAAGTAGCTCAATGACTTGCTTCTTACCATTGATGAAAATTCCATTCTCATTATTCTTCTGACTCATCGATGCTCCTTCCTGGATTTTTCAGATGGGGGGTGACTATATTTGCTTACTAAGCTTCGATCTTCGCTTTCTCGGCCTCGAATTTCTGACGGGCCTTCTCAAGGTATTCACGTTGCTTCAGTTCTAAATTGGCAATTTGTTGTTCGTTACTCATTTGAGTTTCATTCAAGCGGTCGGATTGAGATTGCTTGAGATCTTGAATGAGTTTTTCAAAGCGCTGAGTTTCTTCTTCAATACGTTTGGCGTATTTCGTTCGGACTTGGGTGAGCTTAACTTCAGCTTCGTTCTTCTCTTTATCGAGTTGTAACTGATAGTCTTTTTTTACTTTGGTGATTTCTTTATCGTTTTTTTCTTTAACGCTTTTTAGCTCGGATTCATATTGGTCACCGACCTTTCTGAGTTCGAAAGTCTGGCGTTTGTTCATAGCCTCTTTGGTATTATTGATTCTGTTTTGAACAGCTGATACGTCAGACATGGCCAACATTTCCTTTGCTAAAAGCTAATGCCTTTCATGGCATTATTAATTATCATACTTAGACATGAGGATCAGACACAAGGCAGGCAAAAAATGATGGGTCAAAACTCCCGAAGAGTTTTTATTGTTCAAGGGAAACGCACGCCTTTTGGAAAGTTTGGCGGCTCCCTGGCTTCTTTAAAACCTATTGAACTAGCTGTAATTGCTACCCAAGCCTTGTTAGAAGAAACCGGTGTGGACCCTGAGACACTTAATCAGGTAATTTTTGCCAATGTTATTCCATGTACGCCGGATACTTTATATGCCGGCCGGCACCTGGCCTTAAAGTGCGGGCTCAATGTCTCAACACCGGGAATGGTGGTGAACCGCTTATGTGGATCGGGGATTGAGGCGCTCATTCAAGCTACCCGGTTGATTCGAAACTCGGAAGCCCAGGCACTACTTGTGGCCGGAGCTGAAACTCTTAGTATGGCCCCCCACCTTACTTATGGTGCCCGCTTTGGAACTAAGTATGGTCCTCTTAAATCACAGGATATGTTACTGGATACTCTTTATGATCAGCACGCCCAGATAGCGATGGGGCTGACTGCTGAAAATCTAGCGACTGATTATAAGATCACCAAAGAAGAATCAGATCTCTATGCCTATGAATCTCATCGTAAGGCCAATCTCGCTTATGCCGGAAATCTCATTCAAGAAGAAATTGTCCCCGTTAATAATTGTTCTCAAGATGAGCATTTAAGAAGTGACGTCTCACTGGACGATATGAAAAAGCTTAAACCAACTTTTGTAAAGACGGGTACAGTAACTGCAGGATCGGCCTCAGGTATTGTGGATGGCGCTTGTTCCCTCATCGTGGCTTCAGAAGAGTACGTGAAGGCCCATAATCTAAAACCACTAGCGGAAATTATAGCAAGTGAGGTGGTAGGCGTTGATCCTGTCCGTATGGGATTGGGACCCGTTCCCGCCATCACTCAACTTTTAACAAAGCAGAATTTAAAAAAACAGGATATTGATTTATTTGAAATCAATGAAGCCTTTGCTCCCCAGGTAATGGCCTGTCAGAAAGCTTTGGAAATCGACCCTTCTAAGCTTAATATATGGGGAGGGGCAATAGCTCTGGGGCATCCTTTGGGGGCCACTGGACTTAAAATTACCCTGACACTGGCCCGCCAGTTAAAACACTTAAACAAGAAGAGAGGCATTGCATCTGCTTGTATAGGTGGAGGTCAGGGCATTTCGTTACTGATTGAGAGTGTATGAAACTTAATAAGACTGATTTCGAAGAATTTAAAAATTGGCTGGATCTCGATATCAATTCGATCGGCTGGGAAGGCCGATACGCGGATTCTTTTACCGATTTCTGGAATTCTTTTTTTAAAGATCAGATCGAGCATTCTGAACTCGCTGAACGTTTTGAATATGCCAAAAAAGTGGCAAGCTCCGGTCCCTTAATTTCCTGGCTTAATTGGCTGTTTGAAAAATACCTCATTTTCTCCTTCATCAATAAAGGACACTCGGTTAGAGAGATTGCTTTCCTCTTTGATCTTCAGGAGAAGAACGTTTCAACTATCCTGCGTGATCATCTCATCAAGGTGTACCCGGTTTATGAGGACTACATTAATGAGAACTTTCAGATCAGTAATGTCAGCTCCAAGAATCTATTTTTGAAATTCGAAGATCTGGAAAAATTATTAGGCAGTGATGCCAAAGTAAAGGGAACGTTTGAAGATGATATCCTTGCTCACATGGAAGTAACTCTCTATCCAGATTGGGCGAACCTCGTTAAAGAACTCCAAAAAGATATCTTGTCTTTAAAGATGGATTTTGAAAATTTAAAGAAGAAAGCTGGGTACAAAAAGCAGATTCGTTTCTTCCAGGAAGTGATTCTTCTTCTTCTCATTTTAAGTGTGGTGGTTTTTGTCTTAAAAAATACCAACAAATGGTATGAGAATTATTTAGTCAATAAGATCACCTTATTTGAACCGAACTTCTTCTGGCTCGATAAGAGTCTTTCTTATCAGGAGCAAGATTTACTGGCCAAGCAGCAGATCGATCTCTCCAACAAAGAACTTGAAGAGCTAGAAAGGCTTGAAGCTCAGCAAGTCTTTGAAGATGGACAACTTGAATCACGTTTTGATCCGGAGTCAGATGTGGTCGTTCTAGATTCAATTGAAGACGTTCCGAAAAGTTTTGGTGAAGCCGAGACTGAACAATCAGCTTATGAAGAGAATAAGAAAGGCGGTTACCGGGACAGCTCATACGCTGCTTCCAATAAAAAAGCCTACCGAATTCTTATGGCCTCAGTTGAGCCCGCGGCCATCAGGAGTCAAATTCTTCCTTTAATGCAGCAGTTTGGGATCACCCAGGTCGATAACGTTAAACCCGGGATGGAGATCCCTGGAGGCCTCTATTTCAATTTAAGAGTTCCTTCAAAGTATCTTAAAGATTTCATGACTAAAGTTACGACTTTAGGAGAAGCGACAATCTTTGAGAGCCGCTCTCAGGGCGGAGATCAGCCTGGAAAGAATCGGGTCTTTATTTGGATTAAATCTATTTAGATTTTTCTTCCAGTTTCGTAGAACTAAGAATCGTGTCAATGACTCCAGCTGCATCATCAAATGAACCAGTAGGATTGGATTCACCATCGACTTTAATATTATCGAAGAGTCTTGGATCAATTTTGGATTTTTCAAGTCCAGCTAATTCTTTTTTAAGGACGTTGATGTTTCGTCCTGGTTCTTCATCGGAGCCTTTCTTCTTTAGTTTAAGGTTACTAGTAATGATGTTATTAAATAAAACAACCTGGGCCATGCGCACTCGTTCTTCTTTTGACTGCTGGGCATTCTCTTTGATGTTGCTGGCCTTCGTCGTCGAGTCTTTAGCTTCATCCTCAGTCATTTGACGAGAACCAATTTTTTCTTTCATTTCGTCTAATGTCGCCATTCTTTTAGTATCGTAAATAGCAGCAATTTCTTTTTCGATATCAACTTTTTCTTTATTCTCAATCTTCTTTAAGAGATCAAGGTAACCATTCTCCTGGAGGTACGTTTTTAGGTCCTCTTCTTTATTTTTTATTTCGGCCACTCGCTTAAGTTCCACTTCTTTTTTAAAGCGCATTTCAAGGTCAAGATTGTGCTGAGCTTTAGCAGCCGAATCACTGATTGTTATGAATTCTTCGCAGTCCGGCCCTGTGGGGTCTTTGATACATTTATCCTGCAGCTCTTGCTGCTTCTTATTTTCCGTCAGACCCCCTGTCAGGATATCGGCAGAGGAGTAGTTGGTTAGCTCATCAATGTTGGGAGTTTCATTTGTTGGATTATAGTTACTAATCTGAACTAACATCTTGGTTGAGAAATCTTCTCCTGAAAATTCTTTTTGAATCTTACCAATATCGGCGATGGCCTTTCTTGATGCCTGTAGTTTGGCTTCAGTTAAACAGGCATTAGCACCCGTTTTATCAGCAGTATCGCCTCCTGATTTAACTTTCTCCCGGAAGACGTTACAAAGCGGAACGATTTTGGCCCCGCAGCTCATGAAAAAATCCTCCATCGCTTTAACTTTGTTTACTTGGTCAACTCCCATGCCTTCGAGCATGGTTTTGTAGATGGCCTCTTTGTTCCCCGTATCCGAAAAACTACCGAAACCTTTTGAGCCAATATCTGTGAGAGGTGGATCGCTAATATCTTTAGAGCCATTTAGTTTTGTTAAATCATTGCCCCAATGCTCGATGAAACTATTTTTACTTCTGTTAGGATCATTGATTCTTAAATTTTCAAAACAAAACCGTGAAACTTCAAAGAGTGAGTTTTTGATGATCTGGGTTTTGTAGAGATCGATAAAGACTTTCTGATCGACCATTTTCATTTTGCCGAATTTCATTTGCTCTACCAGAGCATTGAGATCTTTAGTGGCGGGGTCAACACCGGTGAGAGATTTGTATAAGTTGTTACTCAGATATTCTGTTAAATCTTTTTGTGATTTAGAGCTTACTAACCCAAATTTTTGAAGACCTAAGGCATTTGAAAGTTCTTCAAGATCTTTTCCACTTCTGTTTGCGATCTTTTTCTGAAAACACTCAATAGCTTTCTGAACATCTTCTTTCTTATCCATGGGATACATGTCGCGACATTCTTTAAACTCTATCGATTTTTGGAGAGTATCTGAGATTTGTACTTCCTGAATGGAGGAGACGATTTCATTTTTAAAATCTTGAGCTGGGTTCAGCGAATCCATTTCTCCACTGGCCAGGAGAGTGCCGCTAGTAAAAACCAAAAGGATAAGCATTTTCATATGCTTAGTTTATCGGAAGAACCCGCCTAAACACTTACTTTTACCTCGAAAGCAAGAAAAAGCTCAGTCTTTTTAGTTACATAGCATCGTCAGACATGCCGAAAAGGCCTTTCATTTCCCGCAATAATTTATGGCTTTTCCCTAGATAATACCACTGTCTGAAAAATCCAATTAGCATGGCGACTATAAAACCGTAGGCCACCCCTGAGTGGACAACTTTACTCACCATTCCGGTATCATGGGCCCCACCCAGTAAAAAAGCGATGGTCCCCAGGATGAGCATGAGCATGGTCCAGGGAATCGTTTGTCTTTTTGAGAGTTGAGATTCGTGGACGAAACGGGCCACTTTCTTCTTATACGGCTCAAGATCTGCAGGCGGTTCTTCGAAGAGCTCGGTTAAATTGGCATCACTATTAAGAGCATTCCAGACGTTTTCAACCAAACGGGCCACGCCGATGAAATAAAACATGACGAAAGCCTGAATAAAAATAGTGTACATGAAAGAAGGAATCGCCAATTGAATGTGACCAAAGCCAAATTCTAACCATCCCAGAGCGACTGAAGTGGTAAGAGCAATACCAAGAATCATAACTAATAATAAAAATCTTAGAAGATAGGCCATTAGACTTCCAATTTGAGCTTCATTTTGTTAATTTGCCCGTACATTTACCGCCTTTTTCATCATAAGGAAATCAAATGTCCGAACAAAATCAGGGCAAGATCCCACCTGCTAAAAAAATGCTCGAGAGTTCACCTCTTTCTGGCATTGCTGTACCAATAGCGATTGTTTTGGTTGGAGCACTTATTATTTTTGGTGTCACCAAAATGCTCTCAACTGGTAAAGACCACAGAGATCTTATTGAAGAGATGAATTCCAAAACTTTTGGAAACCGCTGGGTTGCAGCATATGAACTTTCTAAGTTTCTCGCTTCGGAAAGAATTCCGAAGGAAGATATGCCTTGGGTAATTGAGAACCTCTCCCAAGTTTATTTAGGGACCATTGATCCTCGCACAAGAAATTTTGTTGTAATGGCTTTGGGAAGTTTAAAGAATCCGTTGACACTACCAACGCTTAACGCAGCCTTAGAAGATCAAGACCCTCAAGTAAAATTTAATGCCGTGGTATCTCTGGGAAATATGCCTAAGGGTTCGGATATTAAATGGGACAAAGTGGAAGCACTGCTTCAGCAAGACCTCGATCCCGGTTTAAAACAGGTGGCCCTGTTAACGATGGCCTCTCACGAGCGTCCAAATATTGAAGAAAAGGCAGTTCCTTTATTAAGTTCTACTGAGAAAACCATTCGCTATGCCGCAGCAATTGTTTTGATTGGGAACAAGAACAAGGAAGCCTTGCCAGTCATAGAAGAGATTCTAAACTTAAGATATGATGTGGCGCAGGCTGGAGAGCTTAATGGAGTTCAGGTTGAAGCCCTTAAAATAAGCGTTTTAGAAAATACTGAAAAATCCAAATGGAATGGAATGCTTCCCTT
>JAEYUK010000096.1 GCA_023432655.1 Pseudomonadota bacterium
AGATGGGCCCCTACACACGAAACACTCCAAATAATGAGAACGGATGAGAACCAGAAATGAGTGATCGTTTTAAGAGAGAGACCTACCGCCCGCAGAAAGAAAAAATCCTGGGCCTTTTTTTCCATAATATAAATCACGAAAGCGATAATATTAAAGACGGCCACTACTACAATAAGTTGAAGGATGAGAGAAATGGAGAACTTTTCAACTTTCACCGCTTCAATTAAAAAATCATACTCATTCCAGAAAGGTCGTACGATATACTCTGAATCAAGCTCATTCCGAAGAGTCTTCTGATCTAAAGTGATGGGTTCAAGGGACTTCAAAGGAATATTCGTTTCCTCTGTTGCAAGAATTAAGAGATTGACCTTATTTCCTAGACCCATGAGTTCCGCTAGTTCAGTGCGGTTAAGATAAACAAAACGCAAATCTTTCTGATAAATGCCGTGCTCAACAACACCGCCTACGTGAAAAAGCTGGATCATCGGAAGAGATTCGCCGGCATCATTTCCTTTACTAAAAGTCAGGGCCAGAGGATCTCCAGCATTGAGTTTAAGCTGAGAGGCCAGCTCCTTCCCTATAATAATCTCGCCAGGTTTAACATTCAGGACGAGTCCTGTGGCCGCACTAAAATTATCACCCTCAATTCCGCGAACCAGAACCCCCTTACTCACTTCTTCCCGAAGAGCAAAGGCTTCCGTCTGAATAACAGGAGCTATGGCCAAAGGGGCCACCACCTCAACTTGTTTCCGAAGAGCGGGTGAATAAGTGAAGAAACCTTTACGACTGGTAATAAGGAGATCACCCGATGAATGCCGAAGACCGGACTTTAATAAATGATCAAAACCATCCATCAAACCAAAAGTACAAAGGATAACAGCAATAGAAAAAGTAAAACTAAGAATAGTCGCCAGCAGGATGTTACCTGCTGAGCGACCATGAAGAACAATTTTTAGAATCGAAAAGTAGGAATTCACAAATTTGAGATTACTCTTCTTCAGTCGAGAAGAACTGCTCTTTCTTAAGAAGCGGGAATAAAATCACGTCCCTGATGGTCTGACTATCAGTCAAAATCATCACCAAACGATCGATCCCGATTCCTTGACCAGCTGTTGGTGGCATACCGTATTCAAGAGCGCGGACGAAATCATAATCAACGTCTGTGGCCTCATCGTCGCCGGCTTCTTTCTGCATCGCCTGATCCGCAAAACGGTCCAATTGATCGGTCGGGTTGTTAAGCTCAGAGAAGGCGTTACCAATTTCCCATCCATTCATAAAGAACTCGAAACGGTCAACGAACTCTGGATTCTCATCATTTCGACGAGAAAGTGGAGAAACTTCCGTCGGATACTCAGTGATGAAAGTCGGCTGAATAAGTTGTCCTTCAACTTTTTCTTCGAAGGCCAGAACCAGAAGTTTTGCCCAAGAAAGAGAATTAAGTTTTTTAGGATCCATATCAACATCTTTTAGGAGTCCTAAAAGATGAGTGCGATCATTAACCTGATCCATCGTTGAATTGGTGAATTTGGCTACAGCTTCTCTCATGGTTAAGCGAGCATAAGGTCCTGCGAGATTAATTTCATGTTCACCAAACTTAATCACTTCAGTCTTTAGAACTTTAGAAGCAATTCCTGAAATGAGATTTTCAGTGAAGTCCATAAGGTCATGGAAAGTCGCATAGGCCCAATAGAACTCAATAGAAGTGAACTCTGGGTTATGTTTAAGAGAGAGACCTTCGTTACGGAAACAACGGTTCATTTCAAAAACTTTATCGTATCCACCGACAATAAGTCTCTTTAAGTGAAGCTCTGGAGCGATACGCATGAAGAGTTCCATATTAAGAGCATTATGGTGAGTAGTGAACGGCTTAGCGGCAGCTCCACCAGCAATGGAATGAAGCATCGGAGTTTCAACTTCTAAGAAGTCGTGCTGATAGAAGTACTCACGAATGAAACGAACGATTTCAGAACGCTTACGAAGCTTTTCACGCGTCTCTGGATTCATGATCATATCCACGTAGCGCATACGGTATCTTAATTCCGGATCAGTTAAGCCGTGGAATTTCTCCGGAAGCGGACGGATGGATTTCGTCACAATGGTGAGTTCGCGAGCATTAAGAGCGAGCTCCCCTTTCATCGTTTTAAATACATCACCTTCAGCGTAAACAATATCGCCGTAATCAAGAAGCTTATATTCAGCAAAACCTTTTTCAGAAGTTACCTGCTTATTCACATAAAGCTGGAAACGTGCAGTCCCGTCATCACACTGAAGGAAAGCCGCTTTTCCGAAGTCGCGCACCATAAGAACGCGAGCTGCGATATGATACTTAGGTGTTTCACCGATTTCTTCTTTAGGAATATCCGCATATTTCTCATGAAGGAATTTGAAATGAGTATTAGGTTTAATCCCATTCTTATATGGATTTGAACCAAGCTCCTCTAGCTTCTTACGTTTATCAAGACGAACATCCATCTGTTCAGAAAAAAGGTCAGTCCAGCGGCTTACGTGTTTGTCTTTCATAATTTTCCCCGAGGTAGTTAGTTTCTCATCCATCATAAATCATCCATTCCTGTATCTTGTACAACACCACCCAGTGATTTCCACTGGAGGTAAGATTTCATAAATTCATCCAGATCACCGTCAAGCACCGCTTGGGCCTGAGAAGAACTGTGGCCAGTCCGGTGATCTTTAACTAGTTGGTAAGGGTGAAGAACATAGGAGCGGATCTGTGATCCCCAAGCAATGTCCATCTTACTGTTTTCAATTTTATCCTGGGCTTCTTTACGTTTTTGTAATTCGTAATCGTAAAGACGCGACTTCAAAATTTTCATCGCCATGGCACGGTTTTGAATCTGGGAGCGCTCATTCTGACAAGCAACTACAATCCCGGTCGGTAAGTGAGTTAAACGAACGGCCGAGTCAGCTGTGTTGACCGACTGCCCACCCGCTCCACCGGAACGGTAAATATCAACCCGTAGATCCTTATCTAAAACTTCAATTTCAATGGTGTCATCCACTTCCGCACTCACAAAGACAGAGGCAAAAGATGTATGTCGGCGAGCGTTTGAATCAAAAGGAGAAATCCGCACCAAACGGTGAACGCCGATCTCTGATTTCAGAAGTCCATAAGCGTAATTACCATTAACTACGACTGTCGCCGATTTAATCCCTGCGGAATCTCCGTATTGGAAATCCATGATCTGGGCCTTGAAACCCTTCTCTTCACACCAGCGGGTAATCATTCGAAGAAGCATTCCTGCCCAATCGCAGGACTCGGTCCCACCAGCACCAGAGTTAATCGTCACAATAGCGTTATTGGGATCAGTTTCACCGGCCAGGAGGGCCTTTTTCTCAGCTTCGGAGAGGCTCTGCTCAAGCTTTGGAAAAATCTCCATCGCCTCAAGTGCCGAAGCTTCATCCCCTTCCTCGGCCATCTCGCAGAGTACTTCAAAGTCATCGGCGAGAGCGCGCACTTTACTGTAGAGCTTGATCACATCTTCCAGTAGCGCTCGTTCTTTTTGAATTTTGGCAGCATTCTTGGCATCGTTCCAGAATCCATCGAGGGATTCCAGTTCCGTTATCTCTTTGAGTCGATTCTTTTTGCGATCGACGTCAAAGCGACCTCCGAATTGTTTCGAGAGTTGATTTGATTTCAGTGAACTGAGATTTAAAGTCTGAAAGTTTAAGACTTAATGAGTCATCCATGCATACCTTCCGGAAAACATCACTGTAACAAATTGGAAGGAGCTTTGAAAAGAGGTTCTTACCCCTCGATTGGGGCAAGAACCTTTATATTATTCGGCTAGATGTAAATAAGGGGCCAAAAGATAGCTGTAGTCTGTTCGAGTATCGAGCACCGGAGCAGTCTTCGTTTTAAGCTCCGACGAAGTCCTAGGAATCGTGTCAGGGTTTCTTAAAAGATTACAATCCAACTGCACTGATGTGTCATTCTTCTGGTTTTGGTCACTGATCGCTACCAGGATGGAAGAGATAGTTTTTCTTTTCGCCGGAGACTTTTTATCAAAACTCATTAAGAATTTGATGAATTTCCACATGCTCTTAAATTCCTTCTCATCCGGAACTTGCTCGTACTTAATCATGTATTGGAAAATTTGTTTCTTAAATCCCTTAACCAGCGGGCTCTTATCTTTTAAAATCCCATCCAGGGCCGGGCTATAAATTTCGTAGGCCCGATCAACTTCTTTGGCATCCAGAATATTGTTGTTATTAGTGTCCCAACGAAGAACCGTGGTCTCTACGTGCATGAGTGCTACGAAGATGGTCATAAAGTCACCTTCAGAGTAGTGAATCTCTTCTTTAT
>JAEYUK010000104.1 GCA_023432655.1 Pseudomonadota bacterium
CCACCAGCTAATGCTTTAACAATATCTCCGGAGTACTTAATCCCTCCGTCAGCAATAAAGGGAATATCAAATTTAGAACAAACTTTATGACAATCAAAAATCGCCTGCATTTGAGGCACACCGATGCCAGCAATAACTCTGGTCGTGCAAATTGATCCTGGACCGATTCCTACTTTTATCCCATCCACTCCGGCCGCGATAAGATCTTCACAAGCTTTTGCCGTGGCCACATTCCCTGCTATGACATCAACACTGGCATTCATCTTTTTGATCGCCTTAACCATCTCGATCACTCCTTTAGAGTGACCATGGGCCGTATCAATGACGATAGCATCAACCTGGGCAGCAATAAGGGTTTTAGCGCGAATCATTTCCTTTTCAGAAACTCCGCAAGCAGCGGCTACTCTTAAGCGTCCGAATTGATCTTTATTGGAATTAGGAAAAGCGATGGTCTTCTCAATGTCTTTGATGGTGATGAGTCCACAGAGTTTTCCTTCCGATGTCACCACGGGTAGTTTTTCTACCCGATGGTTTTGCAAAATTTCTTTCGCTTTGGCAAAGCTTGTTCCTTCCGGAGCAGTGACAATATTCTTTGAAGTCATGACCTCTTTTACTTTTTTAGAATGATCAGATACAAATCGCAAATCCCGATTGGTGATCATCCCCACTAAAGTGCGATCTTTCTCGATCACAGGAAATCCGGAAATTTTATATTTTTTCATAAGCTCAAATAGATCAGAGATTTTCTGTTCAGGAGTGACTGTGAACGGATCAATGATCATGCCTGATTCATACTTTTTAACTTTCTCGACTTCGAAGGCCTGCTCTTCAGGTGTCATGTTTTTATGAATCACGCCAATACCGCCTTCCTGGGCCATCACAATCGCTGTGCGGGATTCAGTGACGGTGTCCATAGCACTGGAGACGATGGGGATATTCAGGGCAATATTTTTACTAAAACGAGTTTTCAAATAGACTTCGGTGGGGAGAACTTCGGAGTAACTTGGGACGATGAGAACGTCATCATAAGTTAGAGCTGAACTTTCGGTATAAAACATAGAGCTATCCTTTGATTACCAAAGGATAGCTTATTTATTTGAATTTTGTAGTGGGAACTATATGCGTAGAACGTACCCCAAGTTCTTGAGTGTTTTAATATGGGTTGAGAAAGGTTTAAGTTTACGACGAAGATTTGAAAAATGGGTATCCAAATTATTTACTTCAACGTGAACATCTTTCCATAGCATATGAATCAAATCATCCTTATGAATGACACGATTTGGATTCTGAGAAAGGACTAAGAGGAGCTGGTACTCTTTCGGCGTCAGGCGAATGGCCTGGTTATTTAAAATCACCTGGTGACCGTCTAAGTCGATAACCAGATCTTTAAACTTGATGAGCTTATTGTTTTGTAAATTACGCTTAGAAAGAGCAATTCTGTTACGGATTCGTGCGACAAGCTCTTCGGTTTGAACAGGCTTCAACAAAAAGTCATCTGCGCCAATCTCTAATCCTTTAACACGGGCACTGATATCAGAGTCACCAGTGAGAAAAAGGATCGGAAGATTTTGCTTCGCGCGTTTCACCTCTTCATAAACCTGAAAACCGTCCTTACCAGGAATGTGCAGATCCAACAGGATGGCGTCAGTGTGATTATTCCGGATGAAATCTAGTCCACGATCTGGTTCAGTAAAAGACTCTACAGTGAAAGAATCTGATAAAGAACTGGAGAGAACTTCCAGAAGGTCTTTGTTGTCGTCAATGATTGTTACGTGCATTCTTGTTTTTTCCATACACGTATATTAAGGCATGTTTAGATGGAACTAAAACTCAAGATATCTTAATTATTTCTAGCTATGCATAAAGTCAGCAAAGTTGCTGTTATTAAAGATGAAATAAGCCCACTTTAACACTTCTTCTAAGTACTAGAAACTCTTCAAATCTCTTATAAGATTTTCCAATTCTTTCGAGAACTTAGGTTGCTTCATGGATTCATTCTTCAGGGAATCATTAAACTCTCGGTGATTTTGTACATTAGACGCACTATTTTTTGGCAATGTTGGAGCAATTACTTGAACAGAAGCTGGAGTTCTAGGGGCCACTTGAGCTTCATTTTCACTCCAAGATGTACCATAAATTTTGATTGGAACTGGATTAAGCCTCTCTACAGGTTTACCCGATTTTTTTGATCCCTTTTCTGTCGGCACCGATGCAGGCAATCGGTGAGATCTTATGAAAATGATTTCTCCACGTTTTTTTGGAGCTTCATTTTCAATTACCGAAGCAATAGATCGTCCCTCTGAAACGGTTGTTTCAACCGGCAGAGATTTGAATTCTGCCAGGGCTGCATTGAGAGATTGATGACCCACTTTAGTCGGAGCACGCGGTACTCCATTTTCCACTTCAGTATCGACCACCGTAAAAGATCCCGATGGTATGGAATACTTCATCTCAGGATCGAGGATATTGGCCACATCCACTTCTCCATCAACCACTAAAACTTGTGAGCGAGAGGTCGGCTTATCAAAGATAGCGATAAACTCTCCCTTCAAATAATTCACCTGACCGTTGGCAGTTGTTAGTGCCAGCGGATATCGGGAGTTCATAGATTGAACCCAGACTTTCCCCGTTTTTAACTGAACAGACTTATCAAAAAGTTTTAAATGAGACCCACCCGTAAGATGAAAAGTTCCATCGTAATAATCATTTAAACTCAGGGATGAGTCTGTCGGCACCAGGATCTCGGACTTCTCATCGATCGTTTGATTCAGCCGAAGAGTCACAGTTTTTCCCTCTTCAGAAGTCATAAAAACTTTGCCCGTAATCTTAGTCACCATACCGACAGGTTTGGCCCATAAGCTAAAAGGCAGAGAAAGGAGTAATAAACTACTGCTTAATTTTGTAAGAGATGTTTTCATAGTACCTGCTTAATATTTTCCATTCATTCGTATTGCGGTATTTAAGGCGAAATTCTTCGACGGTAGCGAGAAACTTCTGTTCTTCGCCCTGGTTATATTGGGCCAGGGCCAGCCATAACTTAGCACCTCGATAGAATTGAGATTCAGGATGCTGTTTAACAAGTCGGCCGAGATACTTTTCAGATAAGTCGTAGTGCTTTCCAGTTTCAAAAGCCGCAACTCCGGCTCCAAAAAGGACACGATCACTGATGATTTCGTGCTTAGGGAAACGCTTAATC
>JAEYUK010000236.1 GCA_023432655.1 Pseudomonadota bacterium
ATTCTGGACAGTTATAAAGTACCGACCCTCATACGTAAGACGAAGGGTGATGAAATTCTAGCGGCCTGCGGTCAGCTCAATACGAAGTAGATCTGCCGTTTTTAAAAAGCTTATAAAGTTCCACGAAGGTCACAGGAATAATGCTTATAAGCATCAGCACCCCGTTTTCAAACAGGTCAATCGACCGAACTTCGAAGAGCTTTTGATAGATCTCCGTATATTGAATGGAGAGCTGAAAGACCACAGGAATGATAACTGACATAAGGTGAACCGGATTAAACTTCAACTGAAAGAAGGTTTTGGTTTCGCTCCTGCAAGAAAAAGAACGAAAGAGGCATTGATAAATAAGATAAAAAAACATGTAACTTCTGGCCGTTATTTCATCATAGTGCTGAAGACTCCAATCATAGATAAGTAAACCTAAGATAGTAGAAAGCAGTCCTACGAAGAATAATTCCGTATAGAAATACCTATCAAAAAAACTGGCCGGAGATGGTCTCGTACTGGTTTTTAAATAATCCTTACTCACAGGCTCTGCGGCCAGGGCCAGAGACGGTAAACCGTCAGTGACTAAATTGATCCATAAAAGATTGAGAGGTCCAAGTGGCACAGGCATTCCTAAAATCACTGCCCCTAGCATGATGAGAAGTTCAGCAAGATTGGTGGAAAGAAGATATTGTATAGTCCGTTTGATATTTCCATAGATCGCTCTACCTTCTTCTACGGCGGAAACAATGCTCGAGAAATTATCATCCGTTAAGATCATTGAAGAAGACTGCCTTGCAACCTCTGTTCCGGCCTTACCCATCGCAACCCCAATGGCGGCAGCTTTTAAGGCGGGGGCGTCATTCACACCATCTCCGGTCATTGAAACAATATGTCCATTGGATTCCAGGGCCTTAATAATTTTAAGTTTATGTTCGGGAGTAACCCTTGCATAGACGGCAGTGTGTTCGGCCTTAATGCGAAGTTCTTCCTCACCCATTTGATCAAGTTCGCTTCCTGAAAGAACTCCGTCAAAATCTCTTTCTGTAATACCTAATTCTTCAGCAATGGCCTTCGCAGTTAATGGATGGTCTCCGGTGATCATGACGACTCTGATACCAGCGGCCTTACAGCTATTAATAGCAGGAATTGTTTCTTCTTTAGGAGGGTCAGCTATCGCCACCAGGCCTTTAAAAGTTAGATCTCTTTCAATCAAAGAAGAATCATTTTTTTCTTCCTCACTAAGTCGATCGACTTTCTTTAAGGCCAAGGCCAGAGTACGGTGTCCCTTTGAAGAAAGTTTTTCAACTTCCTTTTCTACTTCTTTCCTTTCTTCGTCAGTGAGAAGACAAATCGGGAGCATCGTTTCAGGAGCACCCTTAGTTAAGATATAAATCTCCTCATTAAAAGCTGAAGCGACACTCATCCTCTTACGGTCACTCTCAAAACTCCATTCATGAAGACGCTTGGGCATTAGTTGTGGGGAAATTTTACTCTCCTCATCCCGGGCCAGATATAAAAGGGCCACTTCTGTCGGGTCACCCGATTCCCCTGGTGAGATCGTGGCATTATTACACTGAGTAATGATGTGATAAAAAAGTTCATCCACTCCCTTATTAAGTGTGAAGACTTCCCGAACCCGCATTTTCCCTGTAGTCAGTGTTCCCGTTTTATCGGTACAGATGATATCGGTTGACCCCAGGGTTTCAACGGCCGGCATTTTCCGTACGATGGCATTCCTTTTAGTCATTCTTCGCACGGCCAAAGTCAGGGCCAGGGTCACAACCGTCGGCAGACCTTCAGGAATCGTCGCCACCGCAAGACTAATGGCATTCATAAAAATATCCGTGTAGGCCGTCCCCTTAAGAATCCCAAGTATCACGACAATGACGATAACTCCGCCACCCATCAGAATCAAAAGATTACTCAGTTTCGTCATTCTCTCCTGAAGGGGTGTTTCTTTGATTTCAGAATGGGTTTCTAATAGGCCCGCGATCCGGCCAATCTCGGTATTCATTCCTGTTGCCGTGACGATCATCATCCCAGAGCCCTGAGCAATGGCGGTGCTGGCATAAAGCATATTAGACCGTTCTGCCAAAAGAGTTTCACTTGGAATGGTCTCGGTCTGTTTATTCACCGGCATGGACTCACCGGTTAATACTGCTTCATCTGCAGATAACTGGAAACATTTAACGATTCTGCCATCTGCTACAACATAATCTCCCGATTCAAAAACAATAATGTCCCCCGGGACGATTTGCTTTGAATCGAGAATGATCACTTTTCCTTCTCGTAGAACCCGTGCTTCCGGGACGGTGAGATTTTTTAAAGCTTCGATAGCATCTTCTGCCTTAGATTCCTGAGCAAACCCGATCAATGCATTGAGGATAACAATAGCGAAAATGGCAACGGCGTCAATGATATCTCCCAAGAAAACAGAAACAACAGTTGCGAAGACCAGGGTGTAAACCATGGGACTTTTAAACTGCTTCATCAGAAGGAACCATTTACTGATTTGTTTTTCGGCCTTTAAGTTATTGGGGCCGAACTCTTGTAATTTTTGAGTGACTTCCGAGGCGCTGAGCCCTTGGTCAATACTTGTTTTGAAAGAATCAGCGACAACAGCAGACGGTACTGACCAGGGGGAAGATTTCATAATTAATCATGTTTTTTGATAATGATAATATCCGCATCGAGATGCTTAGTTACATAGTGAGCAAAAGAACTCTCAAAAAAATCCCGTTTTTTACGAGTGGCCACGATCACGGTGTCGGCCTTTACTTCTTTAGCAAAGTCACAAAATGTCTCTTTGACATTCTCACCGAAAAGACAATGAACTCCTGATTTCTGAGCAATGGCTTCTGGAAGAATTTCTTTTTTTAAGACGTTTAGTTTTGATAAAATGGCCGCTTCAATTTTCTCGCGATCCTCTATTACCGGATAAACCAGTGGGAATTCACCTAAACCGACAGCGTAGTTAATGGTATTAAAGACAGTCACTAAATGGACCTCACTCTCTTTTAAAAAATCCATCCCTTGGACACCCTTTAACATGTCGGCCATGTTATCTACCAAGGGAACGGCCAGCAATACTTTTTTTGCAAACTTCATAAGAGATTCCTTTAACTAAGAGAGATAAAGCTCATTATACGGTAAACCAAAAGCATTAAAAAAACATGACACGGATCACATTATTTATTAAGAAAACTATTTCCTTAAAGTAAGGGGTTCAGCTAGGATTTAGTCATGAAAAAATTATTGATCATGGTCACTACTCTCTTTTCTCTTATGGTGTGGGCAGCCCCAGTAGAAAAAGACACTTTAAAGATGCTCGTACGAATTGAACGAAATAACGGTTCACTCGTTATCTTCCGCTCAACTACGGGCGACACCATTCCTGGAGTCTTTAGTAGTAAAGAAGTTGAAGAGAAGCTTTCTAGTATCTCCCGGGACGAAGAAGCCCTGATTGAAGGGCATATTAAATACCGTCCAGTTTCTTCCGGGGAAAAAACCAGTTTTGCTCCTTATTTTTCAATTGAAGCCGTTTATCCCGTTTCCCTCAATCGCCTTGGGGCCTTGGATTACGAAGCACCTGAATCGAAATTTGAATTCGCTCCAATAAACCAAGACTTCCGCCCCTACACCATTCCTGTCACAACTGAGGTGGCATCGGCCTTGACC
>JAEYUK010000271.1 GCA_023432655.1 Pseudomonadota bacterium
AATCTTATGAATGAGTGTTGATTTGCCTGAGCCAGAAACACCTGTAATACAAGCCATACCTCCTAAAGGAAGTTTAAGCGTTACATCTTTAAGATTATGCTCACGGGCCTTGTTAAGAACAATATGGGTCTCGAGGCTTCTCCTCTTTTTTGGAACTTCAATTTTTTTAGAACCAACCAAATACATCCCGGTGATACTTTCTTTATTCTTTTTTACTTCTTCGGGTGTACCGGAAGCCACAACTGTCCCCCCATGTATACCCGCCCCGGGACCCATATCAATCAGGTAGTCACTGGCGTTCATGGTATCTTCATCGTGTTCAACGACGAGTACGGTGTTTCCCAGGTTTCTAAGATTGATAAGAGTTTGTATCAGCTTTTCATTATCTCGTTGATGGAGTCCAATGCTGGGCTCATCCAGAACATAGAGAACCCCTGACAAGGCAGAGCCAATTTGGGTTGCTAAGCGAATACGCTGGGATTCACCACCTGAAAGAGTCACGGCATCTCGATTTAACGTCAGGTAATTTAGCCCAACATTCAGTAGAAATTTTAAGCGGTCACGGACTTCTTTTAATACTTTTTCAGCAATGATCGCTCTATTGCCGGTGAACTTAAGTTTATTAAAGAAATCGTGGGCATCCTGTATGGATAAATCACAGACTTCCATAATGGAGAGCCCTTCAACGGTAGCCGCAAGTGCGAAAGGATTAAGTTTTTGACCTTTGCAGCCGGGGCATTTTTTGATGATCATATACTCTTCAAGATCACCGCGCGTTTTCTCAGATTCAGACTCGTTATACTTTTTTTCTAACCAACTAACGATCCCGGGAAACTCTTTTTTAAAGTTCCATGAGGAGTTTTCGGATTCAAACTTGTAGGTGTAAACCTTATCTCCCCCGTAATAGAGGATCGTTTTAAATTTTTCAGAAAGTTTTTTATAAGGTTTTTCAACATCGACTTTTTCAGCCGCCGCTACTGAGCGAACCATTTGCCATAAAAAGGAATTCTTTTTAACAATGGGCATAGCCCCTTCTTCCAGTGAAAGATTTTCATCTATGAGTAAGCTCTCCACGTCGAAACGTTTTGATATTCCCAGTCCATTACACTGAGGACAGGCACCGATAGGCGAATTAAATGAAAAAAGACGCGGTTCGAGATCGGGATAACTTTTACCGGATTTGAAAGAATAATTGTTTTCGGAATAAAAATGTTCTTCATCATTGGCGAGAAGCACTAAATAACCATCGGACAAACTTAAGGCCTGTTCCACGGATTCAGTCAGGCGAGATTCAATCCCCTCTTTCATCACCAGGCGATCAATGACGATATCAATATTATTTAAGCGAGCTTTATTGATATTTAAATTGTCTTCTAAATTAAGAATCTCTCCGTTAATACGAATTCGAGAAAAGCCCATACTGGCGTATTTCGCCATTTCTTCTTTGTGCTCACCTTTCTTCGATCTGATTACTGGAGATAAAATTTGTAGCTTAGTACCGGTTTTAAATTTACGAATGGATTCGACAATTTGCTGAGGCGATTGCTTGGCGACTTTTTCTCCTGTTTCAGGACAATGAGCATCACCTAAACGAGCATAAAGAAGTCTTAGATAATCATAAATTTCTGTAATGGTTCCCACTGTTGAACGGGGATTCTTATTCGTAGATTTTTGATCGATGGCGATGGCGGGTGAAAGCCCGGTGATGCTTTCAACTTCTGGTGCTTCCACCTGTCCTATGAACTGGCGGGCATAACTTGAGAGAGATTCAATGTATCTTCGTTGTCCTTCAGCATAGATGGTATCAAAGGCCAGAGACGATTTTCCGGAGCCTGATGGACCAGTAATCACTGTTAACGAGTGTCGAGGAAGAGCAACATCAATGTTCTTTAAATTATGTACTTTGGCCTTAGTTACTTGAATCTTTTCCATATGAGACCTTCTTAAACAGTGTCACTGCTTCTTTAAGAGCGTAAGCGCAACCACGGTAATCGGCTTGATTTTTTCCAAACAGGCCGAATGAAGTACCATGATCCGGACTAAAGCGTGGATAAGGTAACCCCAAGGTTATGTTGGAACCAATGAAACCTTGAAGCCCTTTAAAAACTCCTAAACCTTGGTCATGAAATAAATAAACCAATAGGTCCTCGGAGGATTTTTTTTCCAAGAGCATTGTATCACCTGGAATTGGACCCTTGATATCTAATTTAAACTTTGAACTGATACGGGAAATGGCCGCCGCAATTCGTGGGTCTTCATGCCCAATGAGACCTTGCTCCCCCGCATGAGGATTAAGCCCCGATACCAGGATGCACTTAATCGGCCAGTTCCACTTTTGAAACGTTGTGATGGCCGCGGCTAATCTTGAGTAGATTATTTCTTCCGTCATGAGTTGCGACAATTTATTAATGGGCACATGATCGGAAAGGAGTAAAAGTTTTAGCTTAGGTGATGAGAAAAACATTCCTAATTCGGGCCTTCGGTAAAAGGCACGGAAATACTCGGTGTGGCCAGGAAAGCCAGGAAACTGGTCTTTAGAGGTTGGTAGCGTGAAAAGAACTCCACCACTTTCACAAAGCTTCATCCCCATTTCCAAGGCGGTAAAACTTTGCGAGTAATTGACCTCTTGTAACCATGAGACCTGAATCTGCCGACCTCCGAGAATAATGGCCTCTTGTTGGAGTGTGAACGGAATTCTGAGTGACTCCAGGGTCTTTGTAACTGAAGCCTTGAAGCCCAGTAGTTTAAGAAGTGATAAGTCTTCACTGCTCATCATAAGACAAGCCTTGAAGAAAACTTCCATCCCAATACCTTGTTCGTGGCCCTGGGTGATGTAAACTTTCATATTAGATCAAAGTTTTAATGTAGTAGTTTGAATATTCACGATCAAACCAGTTGTCGCTCACAGATTTGCCTTTCGACATAAAGATCTCATTTTGAATTTGATCCTTATGTTTTAGAAAATCCTGGGATTCAACCAGATCTTTTTTCTGAACGTAAAAGACATGGAGATATTTATTGAGAGAAATGGATTTTGAAAAAGACCCTTCGGCAGTGGTTTTCAAAATTTTAGCGAGCTCTTTAGCAAGACCATCTTCATTGAGATTATCGAGTTGATTGGTTTCAAGGCTTCGGTATTCTTCAGGTAGTTTCCCGGTTAACTGATAATCCTTTAAGACCGCTAGGAAGCGCTCTTCATTTTTATCAATTAATTTTTCTTCTGAGATATAGAAATCAACCAGGTTGTACTTAAAAGAAAGAGCATTGTTTGTCGTATTTCTACGGTAGTACTCGTTCTTAATCTCTTGTTCGGTCACTGAAATTAAAGGAGCAATAATTCTTTGTGCGAAGATGTTGTATTCCATCGTTTCGCGAATCACTTCAAAATACTCTTCATATGTCAGTCCCTTAGTTTTAAGGAACTCTAAAAGGTCAGCACGACGAAGCCCAATGCGCTCTTCGGTCATTTTAATTCTCGACTCCACCGCATCATCATTAATCACGTACCCTTGGGCATTGATTTTATCCCTGATGATGAAAGAGCGGATAACCGTGTCGATTAAGGCTTTCTGATTGTAGGTCTTGGCACTGTAAATAAGTGGTGAAACTTCCCGACGAGCTTCTAATGTCGCTTCAATACGCTGGATTTCAGATAAGGAAATCACACGTGTATTTACGACAGCGACGATTTTATCGAGGAGTACAGGGGCTGAGTTTTTAACCTGGGCATGAGCAAAGCTCATACCCAGAAGAAGAATTAAAATTAATTTCACTAACCAAGGATATTATAAAAGATTTGGGTTTGTCTTGATTTCCGCGTCCTTAGCGAGATTTTTAAAGTAATTTTCGATCATCGCGTCTCTTTTGGTGTCGTAAATGATCTTTTTGTAGAGGTTTTTGTCGATCTGATCGTATGACTTAACGCCTACAACTTTAATAATGTGGTAACCCATCTGAGTTCTGACTGGTTTGGAGATAAAACCAACCTTCTGACCTTTGATGGCTTCATAATATTCAGGAGCTAAACGCGTTGGAGGCTGAAAACCTAGGTCTCCACCAACTGGGGCCGTCGAAGTTTGGGAAAACTTGTTGGCATACTTAGCAAAGCTATCTGGTTCTTTCTGAAGAATGTTATAAATTTCTGAGCTCTGTGTAAGAGCAGCTTTAACTTCTTCAGGAGTCGGCTCTGCTCTTAAGCGGTAAAGAATGTGGGCCGTACGATACTCTTTATTAGTCTCGTAGTACTTCTTTACGTCTTCATCAGTAACGTTAATTTTTTTAAATTCATTCTCTAAATCTTTTGAGATTTGAGCATGGAAGAGGATGTCTTCTTGTTTGGCAATCACTTCTGGATCTTTATTAAGACCAGTTTTCTTCGCCTTCTGAATGCCAAGTTGACGGTTAATCAAATCTTGTAGAGAAGTTTCTTTGGTGATTTTTCTTTGACCTACAAACTTGAGATTTTGCAGATGATATTCTTCAAACTGTTTTTTAGTAATGGATTGGCCATTAACAGTTGCGACTACTTGATTTTGAGCAATGGCCGGCATGGCCAAGGCGACAGCAATAATTGCTAAAGAAAGTTTTTTCATACACATCCCTGTGGTTTTTATTCAATCTAATAAAAACAGTATCATACACCCATTTCTGCTGCAATATGTTTTGCAAACTCATAAAGCACGGTATGACTCACTGGCTCTTTAAAGAGCGCATTCACAGAAGAATCAGGATTCATCTTGTAAAACTTCGGCTTATTAATGAAGAAGTTCAACATCTTATCTCTTAGCTGATGATTCCAGTTGAGTATTTCTTGATCGAAGAAAAGACCAATCTGGGACCCGGAAACTTTGACCAGTCGAAGGCCCAATGGTTGGAAAATTATTCTCGAACGCAGGATAGAATAAAGAGCTTCTAACTCTTTTGGTGTGATTCCGAAGGCATCGTTGAGTTCTCCAATGATGTCCTCCAAACGCCCTAGTTCATTACAATTAGAAAGACGTTTGTAGTATTTGAGTCTGAGCGAATGATCAGGGATATAAGAGTTGGGAATATAAGCAGACCATGGCGCCTGAATTTCAATATTTTTAACAGAGATTTTCTGCTCACCTTTTAATTCCTGGATCGCTTCCTGGAGAAGATCCATGTAGAACTCCAGACCAATCGCTTCAATGTGACCAGATTGCTCGCCTCCTAAAATATCCCCAGCACCTCGAATCTCCATATCTGACGAAGCTAAGGCAAATCCGGAACCCATCTCAGCATAAGTTTGCAGGGCCTGTAATCTTCTTTGAGCTGTCTCGTTAAGAATTTTATTTTCGGGAACAATAAAGTAAGCGTAGGCCTTTCGGTCAGATCGACCAATCCTTCCTCTTAATTGATGAAGCTGTGCCAGACCATAAGTATCTGCGCGATCAATGATCATAGTGTTAGCATTAGGAATATCGATACCAGACTCAATGATGGTCGTTGCTAAAAGAATGTCAGATTTATGATCGTAAAAATCATTGATTCTCTTTTCTAGTTCCCGCTCATTCATTTGCCCATGGGTTACACTGATCCTGGCATTAGGAACGAGCTTCTTTAAGTAGAGTTCATGTTCCTCAATATCGTGAACACGATTATGGACATAATAAATTTGTCCGCCCCGGGAAAGTTCTTTTTCAATCGCCGACTTGAGAGTCAGGTCATCCTCTTTTATTATGTAAGATTTTATGGCCTGTCGGCGCGGCGGAGCAGTTTGAATGAGGGAGAGATCACGAATACCTAAAAAGGATAACTGTAATGTTCTGGGAATAGGAGTTGCGGTCATGGTTAAGACATCTACTCCGGACTTCAAGACTTTTAATTTTTCTTTGTGGGCCACACCAAAACGGTGCTCTTCATCGATGATTAATAAACCCAGGTCATGAAATTCAAGTTTGTCAGACAGTACTGCATGGGTACCAATCAGGATATCAACTTTCCCTTCCGCAACTTGAACCATCACCTCATTTTTTTGTTTGGTGGTTTTAAATCGAGAAATGAAATTAATATTGACCGGGAAGTTTTCAAATCTTTTAACAAATGAATGATAATGCTGAAGAGCTAGAACGGTCGTTGGGACTAAAACCACAACCTGTTTTTTATCCAGCACCGCTTTCATCGCAGCTCTCATTGCCACTTCAGTTTTACCAAACCCCACGTCACCGCACACCAGTCGGTCCATCGGATACTGATTCTGCATATCTTCTAAGACATCCTGAATGGCCTTTTGCTGGTCAGGAGTTTCTTCAAAAGCAAATGAGAGTTCAAACTCTTTAAACATATGATCAGGCGGAGAAAAGGGGTAACCACCTTTGAGCTTTCTCTCGGCTTGAAGTTTTAACAGATCGAAGGCCAATTTTTTTACAGAGCCACGGGCCTTCTGCTTAAGTTCAGAAAACTTTTTTGATTTAAGTGAGGCAACCTTGAGACCACTAGAAGAGTCCGCATGTTTTTGAACCAGGTTTAATTTATAAACAGGAACATAAACCTTATCGTTATCTTCATAGAGAATAACAAGATAATCACTTTGTTGATCACCGGCCTGGATGGTTTCTAACCCTTTATAAATCCCAACTCCGTAATCCCGGTGGATAACATAGTCATTGATTTTAAGGGTTGCTAATTGTTCAGCGAAAAGATCTTTGTTTACAGATTTTACCTGTTTCGCCTTTTTTTTCTTAATAGAGAAAAAGTCCCCTTCAGATAAAACAAAAATATGTTCGTTCTTATAGTAAAAACCTTCGTCCAGTTTGCCGTAAACAAATTGAAGCCTTGTGCCGATTTCCGTTAAGCCGTTTTCTTCAAGTAGATATTGTAATTCTTGTCTGGCGTTTTCTGATTTGTAATTAACCAGAAGATGACCCCGGACATTAAGCTCTTTTTTTAAGATGCTTAAACATCCCTTAATATAATCAAAACGATTTTCCGGGATTTTCCCCGCAAGCTGGAGCTTAGTCTGGAAGTAGGATTTTAGTTTTTGAAAATTTAAATGGAGCTCTTTATCGAAAGGAGTGTCTAGGTTTACAGCAATATCGAGCTGGTCAATGTACAACTTTTTAAAATCTAAATTCGGTAGTTGTTCGCGGTAAAAGAATTCCGGTCCAGGGATAACAGATGAACTCTCTACATCACTTGAAAGAAGTTTATAGTCATCATGTTGGGAGGCCATAAAAAGCTCAAATGACTTGAGACCATTATCAAAGTTAAAAAAAGAAACTTTACTTTTCTTCGGTAGAAAATCAAAAAGTGTGTTCGGTTTTTCAAAAAAAAGCGGAATATATAAAGGATAGTTTTCGAAAAGTTGGCCTTCGTTAATTCTACCTAGTAATTGTTTTCTGGCTTCATACTTATTTTTAAAAGCAGGCTGGGCCTGCGGTAAATTAGAGCGAAGTCGAGAAGCATAAGGATCCTGAGTAAGAAAGCCCGCACCTGGAATGATGGATAGTTCCTGGTAGGTAATTTCCCGATTGGTCTTTTGAGTTTCAACATCGATAGCGAAAATTTCTTCGATTAAATCATCAAAATAATGAAGTCGCACAGGCGGATGGGAAATGGGAAAAATATCGAAAATCTCCCCTCTTCTGGAGAAGGTTCCTGGCTCTTCAATGGTACTCGAAGGGAAATAACCGAGCTCAGTGAGTTTTTTTGCCAGATCGAAAGGTGAAACGATGTCGTCTTTTTTGATATGAAATCGATTATTTTTAAAAAATTCTTGATCCGGGCCCAGTAATGAAGCTGCTTCGAGGGTCGTTACAATTAGGAGTGGAGTGTTATTTTGTAATTTTTGAAGCACTGACCAACGCTGGAGCAGTAGAGTCTCGGAAGAAATGATCGAACTATAGAGAGCGTGATTGTGCCCCGGGTAAAAAGAAATATTCTTTAAATGTTTTAGCGCGTCGTAAACTTCTTCGGCTTCATCTTGATCAGAACAAACAAGAAGGTGTGTGGAATCAAACAGTTGGCCCGAAAAATAACTCCCCGCAAGAAGACACCACTGATTTGGGGTAACCCCTTTCAGTGCCAGCTCTGGCTGCTGCTGTAACCAATAATTAATTTTATTTGAAATTCCACTAAACAAGGTCACGTTAAATCCTGATGAAATAGGTATATTTTCATTCTGTTTTTTACAATTGCCCTGCTTAGACATTTGCTCGTCACATTTAAAATAACATCTTTCCTAAATTCAACATCTTTTGTATCTTAAACTTACTTTTTTGCGACCTTAATGCAGTGGAGACTTCCATGACACCAGCTCAGTTTGATGGCTTGATGCCTATTGTTATCCTAATGGGGATAGCGGTTGTATTATTTTTCGGCGGACATTTCCTTACGGTTTTACTGTCTCCCCAGAAGCCCTCACATCTTAAGTCTATGCCTTATGAATGTGGTGAAACCCCTGTTGGTTCGGCCTGGTCCGCATTCAATATTCGATTCTATGTTGTGGGTCTAATCTTCATCATTTTCGATGTTGAATCTGTTCTTATGTTTCCAGTGGCAGCGATCTTTAAAGAGCTCGTTGATATGGGACATGGTGGATACGCTCTAATCATCTTCTTAAGTTTTATTTCCGTTCTTCTTGAAGGAATTGCTTACTGCTGGAAAAAGGGTGACCTTGATTGGGTTAAGTCTTACCAAGTTTCTTTAAAAAATAATAAATAAGGTTCCTGAAAATGAATCAAACGATCGTAAGTTATCTCTCTCAATATGAATTTTATGATGTTCTTTTGAACCTCTTCGGCAACAACCAGGGTCTTCTGGCCTTTGTTATTTATCTGGTTGCAGCCCTTATCGTCATTGGCTTCTGTGCCACTGTCGGCGGTTTAGGAACTTATGCTGAAAGAAAAATTTCAGCTGACCTTCAAGCTCGTATGGGTCCCAACCGCGTTGGTCCGTATGGTCTACTTCAAGTTCTTGCTGATGGTGTGAAGATGTTAACGAAAGAAGACATCATGCCCTATACGGCAGATAAATTTTTATTTTATCTAGCTCCCCTTTTAGCTCTTGTGGGTGTTTTCGCTACGCTTGCGGTTCTTCCTTGGTCTAGCGGTTTCATGCTGGCCGATCTCAACGTGGGCGTTTTTTATTTGATCGCGATCTCTTCTTTAGTTGGTTTAGCGGTTTTCCTTGGTGGTTATGCTTCTAACTCAAAATGGTCAATGCTTGGTGGGATGCGTGGAGCTTCTCAGATTATTTCTTACGAAATTCCTGTAACACTATCAGTTTTAGCGATCACTTTATTGGCCGGTGGTATGAGCTTTGGCACGATCCTTTCTCACCAGGAAGGCACAATCGTAAACTGGTTCATTTTCCATAACCCATTTGCATTTATCGCATTTTTTATTTATGGAATTGGTGCCATGGCCGAAACAAACCGTGCGCCTTTTGACTTACCAGAAGCTGAGTCGGAACTTGTTTCTGGTTATCACACTGAGTACACCGGTCTTCGTTTCGGATTCTTCGCCCTTGCTGAATATATTGAAGTGTTTGTTGTGTGTGGTGTAGGCACGGCCCTCTTTTTAGGCGGTGGTAACCTTCCTTTTAATATCGCTATCGATATTATTCCAACCCAACTAGCTCAGGTTGTGATTTTCATCACGAAGACCTGTCTTCTCTATTATGTAGTTATTTGGGCCCGTTGGACCCTTCCAAGACTACGAGTTGACCAACTTATGACTGTTTGTTGGAAGTATTTAACTCCAATCGCTATTTTCAATTTAGTTGGCTGTGCTATCTGGTTGGTAATGTTCAATGGTAAATCATTGGCCGATCTGGTATTTGGTAGTCATTAATTAAGGATTAGAAATGTTTATTGAATTACTATTTTTAATGTCCGCGCTTCTCACTGTTGGAAGTGCCATTGGAGCAGCGATCACCCGAAACATCATGCACTCCTGTGTGTTTTTACTAGGCTCACTTTTAGGTGTTGCCGGTTTATATGCAACACTCGGTGCCGACTTTGTAGCCGTAAGTCAGATTATGGTTTATGTCGGTGGTGTAGTAATCCTCATGTTATTCGCCGTTATGTTAACGGGCGGGAAAGATTTCGTTTCCAGAGCGCAGAACCTTTTAGGTCTAGCTCCTGCCATGGGTAACAAATGGACGTATTCAATTGGTCTTCTTACGGGTCTGGTGGTTGTACTAACTAACGTAAAATTAATTATGAACGTTATGAAAGCTTACCCTGAAAAAGTTATTGGTAATGACTTACCTTCAACCGTAAATCAAATCGGCCACTTATTAATTAAAGAACATGTATTGGCCTTTGAACTTTCTTCAGTTCTTCTTTTAGGTGCTCTCGTGGGTGCAGCGATAATTGCTCGTCCAAGAAGGCAAGGATAAGTCTATGATGGGTTTAGCTTCTTATTTAATTATTTCCTTAATCTTGTTTGTTGTCGGTCTGGTGATTATTCTTTCCAGGAAGAATATCGTGGCAATCCTTTTAGGGATTGAACTTGTTCTTAATGCCGCCGCTTTAAACTTCGTAGCTTACTCAAGATATGTAACAAACAATCTTGATGGGCACGTTTTCAGTTTATTCATTATTGCTATTGCTGCTGCTGAATCTGCTATTGGACTCGCTATTGTGATTCGATTCTTCCAAATTAAAGAAACAATTCACATTGATGAAGCGACACAGTTAAGGAACTAAGGGTTACACATGGATTATACAGTTGGAAATATTGCGCCGATTTTTCTTGCCCCAGTAATTGCGTTTGTTATTAACGCCTTTTTTGGAAGAAAACTACCTCGCCAAGGGGACTGGTTAGCAACACTCAGTATCTTTATCTCGTTTATCTTCTCAGCGCGAATTTTTGGAGACTTCGTCTTTGGAAACTTTGCTACTGACTTTTTTATCCATAAAACCTTCACTTGGTTTGACCTTTCTTATGGGGCCAATATCTGGAAAGTTGATATGGGTATCTATCTTGATAACATGACAGCTATTATGCTTCTCATGGTGTCAGGGGTAGCTTTCCTGATCCATTTATTCTCAACATGGTATATGGACCATGATGAAAAGCATGGACGTTTCTTTACCTTCCTTCCGCTCTTTACTTCAGCGATGCTTGGGATGGTTCTTTCAGACAACCTTTTCTCCCTATTCTGTTTCTGGGAGATTATGGGTTTCTGCTCATACTCTTTAATCGGTATTTATGTTAAAAAAGAGAAAGCTGGTGACGCTTCTCTTAAAGCTTTCATGACCACTCGTGTGGGTGACGTATTCCTTCTTTTAGGTATCGTAGCTCTTTGGATGGTTCTTGGTTCTGTAGCTTATGTTGATATCTATGCAGCCATTGCCCAGGGCAAGTTTGACGGTCAAACAGTCATGGGTATATCGCTTGCCACCTTCACTGCTCTTTGTATCTTCTTGGGTGCGATGGGTAAATCTGCCCAGTTCCCACTTCACGTGTGGCTTCCTGATGCGATGATGGGACCAACTCCCGGTTCTGCCCTCATCCACGCGGCCACCATGGTTACGGCCGGTGTGTGGGTTTCTCTTCGTATGTACCCACTAATGGTTCTTGGTGATATCACTTGGTTTATTGCTGTGATTGGTGCCATTACTGCTTTTGGTGCAGCAACAATTGCGATGGTTCAAACTGATATTAAAGCAGTACTAGCTTACTCAACACTTTCCCAGCTCGGTTACATGATCATTGGTGTGGGTGTTGGCTCATACAATGCAGCTTTTATGCACGTGATTACTCACGCTGTTTTCAAAGCATGTCTGTTCTTATCTGCGGGTTCAATTATTCACACAGTTCATGAACAAGAAATGCCAAAGCTTGGTGGTCTTCGTAAGTATATGCCTTACACCCACTTTGCAATGATGGCCTGTACGCTGGCCATTGCCGGTATCCCATTCTTCTCTGGTTTCGTTTCGAAAGACAGAATTCTGGGTGATGCTCTTTATTATGGTTTCATGTCAGGTCAAAACCCACTTCTTGCGATTGTTCCAATCCTAGGATTTGCAGGTGCCGGACTTACAGCGTTCTATATGTTCCGTATGATGTTCCTTACTTTCTACGGCGAAAATCGCATGGGTCACCATGATGCTCACGGAGACGACCACCACGGTGATCATCACCACGGTCACGAGATTCATCACGAGCACCTTGATGCTCGTCAGAACGTGCCTCTTCTTATCCTTGCCATCTTTACTCTTGGTTTCTGGTTCGCCGGAAGCTTAACTGGTCAAGGGATTGTAAAAGTTTTTGGTGAAAAAACAGAATGGTTCAAAATCTTGGTGGAAGCACCGAAGGTCGAGCGCTTTGTTAATCATCCTAGAGAAGCCTGGGGTTCTACAGATACTCGTGTAAAAACCGAACTACCTAAAGCTAAATATGATCATCAGACAGGTTACGCTGGCCCTAATCCAGATGAGCACAAGATCCACACGGCCCACGTAGTTGGTGCGGTAGCTTCTATTATCATCGCTGCCCTGGGTGTGCTCATTGCCTTCTTGATGTACATTAAGAAATCGATTAAGCCTCTTGCTACTAAGTTCCCTGGCTATACAGAAGTTCTTAATAATAAATACTACTTCGATAATTTCTACATCGACGTGCTTATTAAAAAAGGACTCCTTGGTTTCAACCGCTTCCTTTCTTGGTTTGACATGGGAATCTTCGACCGTTACGCAGTGGATGGGGCAGCAGTTGTTAACCGCTGGTTGTTCAAAGCTTCGAAGTGGTTTGATAACGTAGTCGTCGATGCAGTTGGTGTGGACGGAACAGGTGTTGCAGTAAATTTATTCAACTTAGTTTTAAGAATCATTCAGTCGGGTAAAATTCAATTCTACTTCGTCATGCTGATTGTGGTTCTTGCTAGTTATATTTGGACAGTAAATATTTAAGGTTTTTTTCTTAATAGAGAGAGGTTCGTTGTGAACGGAATACTGAATTGGATTTTATGGTTACCTATTATTGGGATGGTTGGGGTTCTTCTCACGCCAAAAGCAAAAGAGAACACCATCAGAATGGTAACTCTCGTGACAACTTTTATCACGATGGTATTGTCGGTACTTCTTTATTTGAAGTTTGATACTACTACTGCTGACATGCAGTTTGTGACCAAGATTCCTTGGATTGCACAATTCAACATCAATTACTTTATTGGAATTGATGGTATCACCATGCTCATGACGTTCTTGAACGCTCTACTCTTTTTCATCTGTACTCTTTCCTCTTGGACAGTTGATAAGAATGTTAAGGCTTACTTCGCCCTACTTTTGATGCTTCAATCAACAGTGTTCGGTGTGTTCTTTGCGTTAGACTTCTTCCTCTTCTATGTTTATTGGGAAGTTATGCTTCTTCCAATGTTCTTCCTTATCGGTATTTGGGGTGGGGAAAACAGAGAATACGCAGCCGTTAAATTCTTCCTTTATACTTTCTTCGGTTCGATTTTTATGTTGGTCGGTATCGTGGCCCTTTACTACGCTTCTGGAAAAGGTGTTGATTCATTCAATATTCTTGCCCTTCAAGGTGGTAAGTTTGTTAATGAAACAGTGGTTATTTTCGGTAAGTCTTTCTCTTTCGAAACTATCTTCTTCTGGTTCATGTTCCTTGGTTTCGCGATTAAAGTTCCAGTGTTCCCGTTCCACACTTGGTTACCACACGCACACGTTCAGGCCCCAACAGCTGTATCTGTAATCCTGGCCGGTGTTCTTCTTAAGATGGGTTCTTACGGTTTCCTAAGAATTGCCTTCCCTATTTTCCCACAAGCAGCTGCTGATTCTTCTACTATCATCGCAGTTCTGGGTGTGATCTCTGTTATCTATGGTGCTTTCTGTGCGATGGCCCAGGATGATATGAAAAAACTTATCGCTTATTCATCAGTATCTCACATGGGCTTTGTTATGCTTGGTCTTGCGGCCATGACAACTCAAGGTATGAATGGTGCTGTTCTTCAGATGTTCAACCACGGAACTTCTACAGCTATGATGTTCTTGATGGTTGGTGTTCTTTATGAGCGCTCTCACCACCGTTGGATTATCCGTCCAGACGGCACCAAAGGTTACGGCGGTTTAGCGACTAAACTTCCTAAGTACACAACGATCTACATCATCGGTTTATTTGCTTCTCTAGGTCTTCCAGGTCTTTCAGGGTTCATTTCAGAAGCCCTCATTTTCCTAGGTATCTACGAAAAGTTCACAACAATTACAGTTATTGCGGTTGTTGGTCTTCTTCTTGGTGCAGCTTACCTTCTTTGGATGTTCAAACGTATGTTCTTCGGCGAAGTTAACCCTGATGTCGAAGAATATGAAGATATGAATGCTCGCGAAGTATTCTATATGATCCCACTTTGTATTTGTGTAATCGTGTTTGGTATTTTCCCAAGCCCACTACTTAATGTGATGAAAGCTTCTGTCGGACAGTTGGTTGATCTGTTGAGTAAGTATTAAGAGAGGTTTTTTGTGATTGACCAATTATTTGGTTTTTTAAGTTACTACATACCAGAGTTGATTACCGTTATCTTAATGACGACTCTCTTGGTAGCAGAAGCATCGGTAAAAGATGAACATGCTCCTCGTACTAAGATTCATGTGTTCACACAGATCATCCTGGGTGTTGTTTTTATTTGTCTTTGCCAAAATTTAGGCGAAACTCCGATCCAGATTTTCCATAATGCTGTAACGATTGATCCGTTCAGTACTTTGATGAAAATGATCATGGTCATTGGAACGATGGGGGCCGTTTTTCTCAGTCACTCATCTAAGGACATTTACTCTAACCTAAAGTCCGAATATTCAATTATGGCGGTTGGGGTTCTAGTTGGGGGCATGCTTTTAGCTTCCGCCAACAACATGCTGACCTTTTATCTTGGTCTGGAAATCCTTTCGATCCTATCTTATGTAATGACTTCCTTAAAACGTGAGGACTCCACTTCAACTGAAGCTGGGATGAAGTACGCGCTTTATGGCGGTCTTTCAGCGGCCATTGCTTTGTTTGGTATTTCTCACATTTATGGTGTTTTCGGTTCAATCCAATTTAATGATATCGCAGCCCAAGTTTCTTCTCTGGAAGGGACAAAACTCGCGATTACTTTAGTTGCCTCTGTTCTGTTTTTCGTAGGTATTGGATATAAAATTTCGGCTTTCCCTTTTCATATGTGGGCGCCGGATGTCTACCAAGGTGCTCCGATTCCTGTGACAACCTTCTTTGCCATCGTTCCTAAAATGGCAGGTTTGGCAGCTCTCGTACGTGTTTCTTTTGTTTTCCTATCAGAAGGTTCACCTCTAACAATTAGTTGGGTTGGTTTGATTCTGGTTATCGCGGCTCTCACCATGACCGTAGGTAACGTTACTGCAATTGGACAGAATTCGGTTAAGCGTATGCTTGCTTTCTCTTCGATTGGTCACGTTGGGTTAATGATCTTGGGTGTGGCTGTAATGAACCAGACAGGTGTGCAAGCAAATCTTTTTTACGGAATTGTTTACATGTTCATGACCCTGATTGCCTTCTTCATTACCTCTCTTCTTTCTGATATGTACGGTTCTGATTCCTATGATGTATTCCGCGGCTTAGTTTATAAGCACCCGATGATGGCCATTATTATGGCCGGTGTCTTATTCTCATTGGCGGGAATTCCTCCATTTAGTGGTTTTGTGGCCAAGTTTAATATCTTTACGGTGATCATTGAGCAGAAGCACTATGGTATCGCTATTGTTGCTGCAATTAACTCAGTCATTGGTCTTTACTACTATATGAGACTGGCCAAGAATTTGATTTTTGGTGAAGCAAACGGTGACGATAAAGTTGTAGGTTTTACTCCACTAAATCAGGCAGTGATCATTGTTCTTTTTGTTCCAGTACTTCTTTTAGGGGTATTCTGGGAGTCAGCTCTGGCACTTGCCGGAAATGCGACTATCTTTATAAAGTAATAAGTCCTTAGGGGGAGCAGATCTGCTCCCCTTTTTGTTTTTACCCTCAAATATCTAAAATCCTTTATAATTACTGCTATGACGAAATTTCGAATCCGGCTGGAAAGTGGCCGGGTGATCGGCCCTTTTGTAAAAGCACAGCTTTTTGAATTAAAGGCCAAAGGACATATTAAGGGTAATGAAGAAGCCCAGGTTTTCCCAACGGGAAACTGGGGGCCAATAAATGGTTTTGATTTTTATTCTGAACTTATGGATGAAAACAAAACGGCCATTCAAGAGGAAGCTTCCAAAGAAGAAACTTTTGTCATTGATCTCGCTAAAATCAGAAGTCAGCAGATAGAAAATGAAATTGAAATTACTGAAGATGAACCAGTACCGGTTGTGCAAGAACTTACAGAAACAGTGCGAATGGAAACCACTCCGGAACCGGAACCAGAAGAAATAAAATTAGAGCTCGAACTAGAAATTGAAAAAACGACTGTAACCAGTACCGCAGAAGCCTATCAAGACCTTGATAGTGGCGATAAAACGCTGATAAATCCTGTTGCTCAAGAAGAAATTGCCAGAATGAGAAGGCAGCAAAAGGCCCTTGAAGAAAAACTTAAAGCTGAGGAAGCTGAGAAGTTGAGACTGGCAGAAGAGGAAGCAGCAGAGAAACAAGCCTTAATTGTTGCCGAAGAGAATGCGGTCGTATCCCAGGATGATAAGACTCAGGTCATAAACCTGGAAAAAACGAGTCTACTGCAAGTGGCACTACTTGAAGAAACTCAAATTGAAGAAGAATTAAAAAAAGAAAAGAAGCGAAAAGCAAAAGAAGAAAAAGAAAAGGCCAAAGCCGAAGAAGAAGATGAAGAAGACGCAGGGGCTGCCGCGAAGGCAAAAAAGAAAAAGATTATCATAGTCATTGCGGCCCTCGCCATTCTGTATGCCTTAATGTTTCCCGAAGAAGAAAAGCCGGTAGCTACATTTAAACATCTAGAACCACAAATCATATTTCCTATACCTTTTGATAAGGCAGACAGCCAAAAGTCAAAAGCCGAGTTTAACCGAGGACTGGTTAGTTTTAATAAGGGTACTTACCCAGATTTAATTCAGGCCGGATTAAGCTTTAAGGCGAGCTATGAAAATAGTCTGGAAAACAAGGATGCTCTTAATTATTTAGTTAGAACTTATGCTGAAGAGCTTCAGCATTCCAGTAACAAAATGGCCGATGCCCAAACCCTCTTTAATATCATTCAGAGTAAAAAACCTTTTTTGCTCGATGACGTTAACGGCGTAATTGGACTCAACCTATTTTACATGGCCATCAATAAAAAAGCTGCGGCCGTAGACGTTGTTCAAAAGTATTTAAAACTTAAGCCGAAAGATATCACCCAGGATCTATTCGCTGTTTATTTAAAGAGCTTAATTTCCATGGGGAAAATTGATCTTGCTCGCCAGTTCTTTCAGGCCTTGGAGAAAGCTCCTGATAAAAATCGTTATGCTTATACGGCACTCATCGAATATCTGCTTTTAAATCAGGAAACTGACAAGGCGCTGGAGTACGCGGATGATGCCATTAAAAGGAATCCCCAGGTAATTGCATTCGCACTTATGAAAGCAGAGTTGCTTTTGAAAAAGAGTAAGTTCCAGGATGTTGCACGCATACTAACTAACGCCGAACAAGTAGGATTAGATTCGAATAACCTGAACCGCGCAAAATTCTTTGAGCTCAAAGGCCTGGTCTATGCTTATCAAAAGATGCCGAAGGAAGCCACGGCTTACTTCTCCCGTTCGTTAGCACTAAATGATTCTCCATCTCTAAGAATGATTCTGGCCGATTTGGATACAAGCGGTGGAACTCTCGCAGAAACAGATAAACTCATTAATGAGAGTAAGGCCTATAAGTTACTAACTCAGGCGAATGATTTTTATAACAAGAGAAGTTATGAACTTGCTCTGAGTTATGCCGCAAAAGCTTCAGATGCTTATCCTGGTCATATTCCTTCTGAGTTATTTTTATCGAAGGCCCAAATGAAGCTAGGTCTCGCAGAGCAGGCCCTTGCGACCCTTGAGAATCTTGTAAAAAAATATCCGGATGATAAGAACATTAACCTTGCGCTGATTGATGCCTATATTGAGACCTATAAGTTTCACGATGCTCGTAACCGAATTGCAGTGATCTCGACTACGGATATTCGCGAAAGTTATGAGTATGCTTCTTTAAATGCCAAACTTTACTACCGCACAGGTGACATCCTTCAGTCTATGTCCTGGCTTAGAAATGCGATCAGTATGAACCCGCTTAACGATGGGGATATTTTTCTTTTGGCGGAGATTTCGCTACGTAAAGCAGACTTTGATATTTCCCGTACCTTCCTTAATAAAGTGATAGAGCTTGATCCGGTGAACCCGGATTACCGGATCGCCTATGCCAAACTTATTTATGAAACCCAAGATGACCGTGCGGCGATCGGTTATCTATTAAGTCTTCTGGATGAATTTGGAGAGAGCCCAAAGATCTTGGCAGAAATAGCGATCTTCTACTATCGTGCCGGTCGAGTAAGAGATTTTCAAAACTACAAAGAAAAACTGGAAAAGTTCCACGCCCAGGATAGAACCCTTTATGAGTTCTTAATTAAGGCTGCTTTATTAGATGAACGTTATAATGACATTCCTGGTCTGGTCGAAAAGTTACTCAGTATTGAACCAGGAGAACTAGATGCCATGATGACTGCTGGTCGAGTTCTCTTTGAAAACGGTAAGCTCGTTGAGGCGGCCAAGTGGTTTAAGAGAGTGCAGGAAAAACTTCCGTCTTATCCTAAAGTCCTCTACTACACCGGAAAAATTAAATTTCTAAGTGGTGACCTGGATGGGGCCCTGGAAGAAATTAAAAGAGACATTAAAGAGAACGGTGAAAACGACGCCGATCTTGTATTCATGGCGCAAATTCATTTGGAAAAAGGCTTATTACTTGAAGCAGAAAATCTCTTCAAGCGAGCTCAAAAGTTAAACCCAAAGTCCTATGATGCAATTGTGGGTATGGCCGATCTTAGTACCAAGAGAAGTAACTTTGACCTGGCCCTGGATTTATATAAACGAGCATTAAAACTCAACGCAGAAGAGATCATAGTCCATAAGAAAATCGGAGACGTTTATCGGCAGCTGGGTCAGGGGGCTCTGGCCATCGAAGCCTATAAGATGTATCTTGAAATGGATCCAGAATCCCAATACAAAAAACAAATCGAAGCTTATATCAAACTCATGCAATAGGTGATCCATGTTAGACATTAAGAAGATTGAAACCGATTTTGATACCGTTAAAAATACACTCGCTAAGAGAAACTTTGATACTTCAATCTTAGATCAGATTGTTCAGTTGAATAAAACCCGTAAGGCGCTAACTCTTTCATCAGAGACTAAGAAAGCGGAAATCAATAAGCTCTCTCGTGAGATCGGCGAACTTAAAAAGAATAAGCAAGATGCTGCTGAACCCATGGCGAAGGTCGGTGTTCTAAAAGCTGAAATGGAAAAAGAAGCCAAGGAACTTGATGAAGTTCAGGCGAAACAAACCGAACTATTACTTAATATCCCTAACCTTCCGGCCGATTCCGTTCCAGTAGGTAAAGACGAAGATGATAACGTTGAAGTAAGTCGTTGGGGAACTCCTCGTGAATTGGACTTCACTCCAGTAGATCACGCAGAATTAGGTGAGCGACTTGGGATCTTGGATTTTGAAACGGCGGCCAAAATCACTGGTGCCCGTTTCGTTATTTATAAAGGCGCCGCCGCGAGATTAGAG
>JAEYUK010000277.1 GCA_023432655.1 Pseudomonadota bacterium
AGGCGGCGTCGAGCGGGATGGATCAACTGTGATCAAGAGATTTTTTGACTTAAAGTCATGGATGATCTTCTGGCATAAAGATTCACTGAAAAGTCCTTTGCCGTAGTCTTCAATAATAAGTGCACCATGAGTTGCAGAAAACTCATTAATCCGAGAAGTCACTTTACGGTTAATCTCTTCAGACAGTCCGTCTTTTGTTTCATAGTCAATGCGACAGATCTGCTGAGTTGCGGTTGTGACTCGCTCTTTATAAGTTGTGTGCCGGGAGGAATCTCGCACTAGTCCCCACGTTTTAAGTCCGCGCTCTTCCAGAAGGTGCTCAACTAAACTAGCTCGAGCATCGTCGCCGATAACTCCACATAAAGTTGAGTTAACTTCCAAACACTTTAAATTGTCGGAAACGTTTGCTGCCAGTCCTAGTTTGTTCCATTCTTTCTCGACTTCTAAAACAGGTACCGGTGCTTCTGGTGAAATTCTTTTAACTTCGCCAAAAGTGTATTTATCTACCCCTAAGTCACCAACAACTAAAACTGGTTTTAGGTTTTGAAATTGAGAGACAATATTTTCAAATTTTTCAGGTGTTAAAATCATGAATTAACCTTTCTTTCATTCCACAGTGCCACTATTTCATCAACGATTTGAGGAATGGTCTTCCCCGTTGAATCTAGCTCAACTCCATCGTGAGCTTTCTTTAAGGGAGCAATCTCCCGATTCATATCTTCATAATCTCTTTCAATAATATCTTTAAGGATCAAATCGTAATCAAGATCCGTTTGTCCACGCTCTTGCAGTTCTGATAAACGACGGTGAGCACGCTCCTCCGGAGAAGCAGTTAAAAAAACTTTTAAAACCGCTTCTGGAAAAATAACAGTACCAATGTCTCTTCCATCAAGAATCGCCGGACGGTCTTTAACAATCGTCCTTTGCCAATCTTTCAGAAAATCTCTAATGACTTTATGCTTAGAAACCTGAGAGGCAAGTTTTGATACATGATGCTCACGGATCACATCGGTGAGATTCAAATTATCCAACAGGATAAGAACTCCAGGCTCAGGCGCAAACTGAAAACGATGTTCCACAAAAAATTTGCGAATCTTTTCTTCTTCTTCAGTTGTTAAGTGGCCTTTAGTGAAGTCAATTCCAGTGTGTTGAAGAGCATAGGCCGTGGCCCGAAACATCGCTCCTGTGTCTATGTAAATCAGATTCAATTTTTGAGCGATCATCTTTGCGACAGTTGACTTGCCGCTCCCAGAAGGCCCATCAAGAGCAATAACTTGGTCTTTCTTCATAGTGCTAAATCTTAAGGATTTAAAGGGACTAAGGCAATGAGAAGTCTTTTAAAAAACTAAATTCACCGGAAAACTGAAGTCGTTTAAAAAAATCAGGGCGAGATGATTTTAGTATCAAGGGATTTATCATTTCAAAAAGTTCATGGGAAGGATTCTGAAGATGAACAAGTTGTGACCATGCAGGATAAGAGCCTGGTGCCATGGCCATGGCCTGGTCTTCCATAATAAGTGAGAAGGCCAGTAATTCTTTAATCGTGCACGCCTTCAATTGATCGTGAAAAAGCGTAAAGACACTCATCTCGCGCTCAGGATCAAAATGCGAATAACGCCCCTTAGATTCTTTATACTCCTGGATCTTTACGCAAAGATGTCTGCGCTCAGCAATTGTTAAAAACAACTCTGAATTAAGCTGTGCCAGGGCTTCTCTTAATTGGGCCAGTTCAGATTCTCGGGATGAAGGTGACATCGGAGTTTTGACTCAGTGTTTTGGTTATGTGGTAATAATTTTTAAGGACTTTATCCAGATAATGGTTCTTTTTTCCAACCGGCATATTATTTTTAAGCCGGCTCTTAGTCCAGTTTGGTCCCATGTTATAGGCCACTGTAGCATAGTAATGATTATAATTAAAGGCCTCTAATAGACCTTTGAGATAATAAATTCCTACTTCAAGATTCCTAAGTTTTGAGACTAATTTTGAGTATCCAAGATCATAAAAAGTTCGGCCATATTGAAAACGAAGATAGTCCTCACCGCGGTCCGACTCCAATGAGTACCCTTCTTTCTTCATTTCTGCGAGAGTCCCCATGTAAGTTTTCGGCATCACCTGCATGAGTCCTTTGGCCCCTTTCTTTGAAATTGAGTCATGCTTGAAATGACTCTCGGTCCACATCACGGAGAGAACCCAGAACGGATCAAGCTGATGTTTTTCACATAGGACCAGAACTGGTCTCACAACTTGCCTTACGTTATCTCTTAACTCAGGGGGAAATAACTCAATGATCTGCTCCTCTGCTTCATCATAAGAGCTATTCATAAAGAAATTGATATCCCCTATGAAAAATCCCAAGCTATCGCTTTTGAAACGATATGTTTTTTGACGCTTAAATCCAAAGTGAAACTTTTCAGGATAGAGGGCACGTAGAGTGAATGAACTGAAAAGCACAAGTGAGAGAAGAGGAATTTTGTAAGTGGAGAAGAAAGAGCTTAGGATTGACTCCTTTTGCTTTTCCTCCGCCGAGACGCTTAGAGTCTTTAAAACTCTAGTTTCTCCGGTCGTTTGTTCCATACGCCCTCGCTTATATCTAACCCGGTCCTAAAAAGCAAATTCCCTTGACCAAGCTTAGATAAACCATTGAAGATTAATACTGCGATTTTACCATTCCTACTCTCTTCACCAAATTTCGAGGTTTTATGAGTGAAAATAATTTACGTTTTGAGAATTCATTATATCTGAAGCAACATGCTGAAAATCCTATTCATTGGCAGGCCTATGGAGAGCAACCCCTTAATAAAGCAAAAGAACTAAACAGGCCCATATTTCTGTCAATCGGATACTCTTCATGTCACTGGTGTCATGTTATGGCCCATGAATCTTTTGAGAATGTGGAAACGGCCAACTTCTTAAATGAGCATTTTGTATCGATTAAAATTGATAGAGAAGAATACCCAGATCTCGATCATTATTATCAGAGTGCCTGTTCCATCATGACCGGTCGTGGAGGCTGGCCTCTGAGTGTCTTCTTAACTCCCGATGGAAAACCCTTTTTTGTTGGAACCTATTTCCCGAACAAGGCCCGTCAAGGAATGCCGGCCTTTATGGATGTCTTAAAACAGATTAGTGATAACTGGAAAACCAACCCATCTCAGATTATCGAGAACGCTAATAAGCTGGTTGAAGAAATTAAAAAGCCCATTTCTCTTGAGAAAAAAATCGAGTTCCAAGGTCACTTTCCTGGGCCATCTGCGATTATGAATGCTTTGAAAAATTACGCCGACGTAAAAAATGGCGGATATGGGCAAGCTCCAAAATTCCCTCATTTTTCTTTTTATGAATGGGCCTGCGAACAAATTCTTGAAGGAATGATACCTCAAGAACAAGGGCAGCATATTGTAGAGACAATTGAAAAGATGCTTATGGGAGGTCTCTTTGACCATGCCAAGGGCGGGATTCACCGTTACTCGGTAGATGATAAATTTCTGGTCCCGCATTTTGAAAAGATGCTCTACGACCAGGCAGGACTTTTAAAAGTATTAGCGAAGCTCAGTCAGTTCTACCCTTCCCCACTTGTTTTTGACGGCATCCTTCAGACTCTTGATTACTTAAAATCAGAAATGATTGCTGAAGAAAATTACTTCTTCGCAGCTCAGGATGCGGACTCAGAAGGGACTGAAGGACTTTATTTCACTTATACTAAAGAAGAATTTGAACAGAGTTTTGAAGACGCTCCACCTGAGCAAAAAATTAAACTCGATAAGTACCTTGAGATGTTTAACATCACTGAAAAAGGTAACTTTGAACATGGTCTGAATGTTCTTTCATTGAATCCGGCCATGAAAGCACAATATTACACTCAAGACGGCTGGCAAGAAGTTCGAGACATCAGAAGAAGACTTTTAGAGCAAAGAAAACTTCGCATGCCGCCGGCAACAGATAGAAAGGGCATCGCTGCCTGGAACTACATGCTCTTATCGGCACTTGCGGACGTGGTTCAGTATTGTCCAGTTGCTGTTATTCAAAACCAGGCCTTTGAAATCATCAAAGAAACTGTTGAAGGGTGCTTAAAGCAATTCATTCGATTGAATGAAAGTGACAAGCATATTTTAAGACATACTAATACACTGGAGAAGCAAGCTATCTATCTCGAAGATTATGTGAATTTCTGTGACGCCCAGTTAAGACTTTATGAAGTGACAGGGAATCAGATTTTCAAAAAGAATGCTATCGAGACTCTGGATTTTACTATTCAGAACTTTATTAAAGACGGAGAAGTCTACATGACCTCCCTTAATGGCTCCACTCCAGGAATAGACAATATGACTGCTCCCTATTTTGATCAGTCTTATCGTTCGCCCGTCATGACATTAGTTCTCCTCTTATCGAGATTCGCTCTTTTTAATCCGGCCTATGCACCAGCGAATATTTTAAAAGACAAATTTGAAAATCTCCCACAATACGCTCTTACCAATCCATTGGGCCACGGGGAAGGACTACGTGCTCTGACTTATCCACAAGAAATTTTCCGTAAAATAGAAGTTCCAACAGAGTGGCTGGAAAAAGAAGAATTCCTTAATATCCGCACTCACTTCTTCTCAAGGTTTGTGATGGACTATCACGATAGAAAAGATGATAGCTACCAACTCTGCACTACCAGTGCTTGTGAAACCTCCGGCAAAGGTCTCGAACAGTTTCAGAATCTTTTTCAAATGAAGGAAGTTAATGCTTAAAGGTATTAAGATCCTCGACTTTACTCATCGTCTTCCCGGTCCTCTGGCCGGGAAGATCTTAAAAGACCTGGGCGCTGAGGTCATTAAGGTTGAAGACATTAAACATAAGGATCCATTTCTCTCTGGTTCCTTTTCAGAATTTGATCAGAGCTTTGAGAGCTGGTACGAAGAATTAAACCGAAATAAAAAAATTATCCGTCTTGATTTTAAGGCCCCTGACATCAAGGACCAGATAAAAACCTTGATAGCTGATGCTCAAGGACTCCTCCTGTCTTTAGGTCCCAAACTGAAAACTAACCTGGGTCTTAACGACGATAATTTAAAAGATCTTCCATTAGCGGTTGTGGAGCTTGAAGCCTCCTCTACCCACAATAAGGCCATGCACGATCTCAACGCTCTGGCGATCAGTGGTTATTTGTCCTTACATGTGGCCCATGAGAATGCGCCAATCGTTGCCCCTCCATTTATGCCAGTGGCAGGTATTGCCTTTGGTCAGCAGGTCGCAACTCAGTTACTGGCAAATATCATTGAGACCATGCGAACTAAAAAATTTGTTAAATCAGTAAGTTATCTTCATGACACAACTGATGCTATTTTTCATCCTTTCTGGTCTGCCACTCTTCGAGGACAAAAAAAGACAAAATTCCTGCATAATGGTGCTTATCCATGCTACTCTCTGTACCGCACTTTAGACGGCCAGTATGTGGCAGTGGCCGCCGTGGAAGAGAAATTTTGGCAAAATCTTACAGAGACATTTTCCATTAATCTTCCACTCGAACGAAGGTTTGAAACGAACGAAGATGCTTTCAATGCAGTTGCATCAGTGTTTGCCAAACTAAGTTTAGACGAGATAGAAAAGAGAACTCAAAATAAAGAACTATGTTTATCAATAGTCAGAAAAATAAGCTGACGTAAAATTGGAGATTCTATGGCACGTGTTATTGGCTTTCATTATACCCTTACAGATAAGTCTGGAACGACCCTAGACTCTTCAATTGGTGATGAGCCTCTTTACTTTCTTGAAGGCGCTCAACAAATTATTCCTGGTCTTGAAAAAGTAATCGCTCTTCTGAATGTTGGCGATAAAAGAAAAGTTGAAGTTAAAGCTCAGGACGCTTACGGCGATATTAACCCTGAACTAGTTGTAAAAGTTAAAAAGACTCAATTTCCACCGGACGCTGATCTTCAAGTTGGCGATCAATTCCAGGTGAATAACGATGCTCACTCTCCAGTGTTCACTATCATGTCAGTAGACGCTGATGAAGTTACTGTAGACGGAAACCATCCAATGGCCGGCAAAGATCTTTTCTTTGACGTTGAAATCGTTGGTATGAGAGAAGCCACTGCAGAAGAAGTTTCTCATGGCCACGCTCACGGAGCTCACGGTCAAGGTCACCACTAATTAAGACTCAGAATCCCTTCTGCTTCGTTTACGAGGCGGAAGGGTTCATCTTTAATCAAAAGAAAACCGTCCAAATCCACGTAATCCGCCATTCCTCCTAAAAGCATTCCGTAAGAAATACCTATCGTCGTTTCAATCATACAGCCAATCATCGTTTCCATCTGATGAGATTTGGCTTCAAGAATGAGGTCCCTTCCTTTAATCAGTGAACCAGTCTTCATGAGCTTAATATTTACAGCGTGAAACTGTGTCTTTAATTCAGAGAAATCACCAACGTCTTCGATCGATTCGTCTGCCAGTAATTTATAAGACGTTTTCTTTTTTAACTCTTTATACTCTTCAACCATCGATGATGGGAACGGCTGCTCAATCAGTTCAATATTCATCCCCTTAAGAGATTCTTCAAAGCGCAGGAATTGATCCAGATCTTTCCAGCCCTCGTTAGCATCGACTCTAAGTTTCACATTAGTATGCTTTTTGATCTCTTGGAGCATTTCCGGACCAGATTCAGCATCGACCTTGATTTTGAGTGAGTGAAATCGAGTAAGGGGGGCGAGATAATCTTTAATCTCTCCCACAGGAGTGATCGGCATAGAAAAGGAGGTTGAAACGGCCTTAGGGAGCGGAAGACCCAGAAAATCTGAGAGGGACTTTTGATTCTCTCGGGCCAAGGCGGAAAGAAAGGCCGACTCTAGGCCAAAGCGCAGTGAATGAAAAAGCTTGAAAGTATCAAGGGCAAAAGTGAGTTCAGAAATCCCCGAGATGCGATCGATCTCGGTCTTATTCAACCATTCGGAAAATTGTTTCTCAATTTCAACCGGGGTCTCACCATATCTGATATTCGGGGCAATCTCAGAGAGAAAAACTCCATTCTTGGTTTCAAGATGGACGATATAATTTTCTTTAAAAGTGGTCTGGTTTCGTGAAAGTTTCCAATTAACTTTTAAATCAAGGTGCCTCTTCTCAAGCCACAGTTTCATAGTTGCCCTACTTCATAAAATAAAAGGGATCGCTCAAAGTCAGCGGGAGCATTTCCCCATTTGCCGTCTGGTGGGTTGCCTTTAAAGTACTCAATCCAGTGCTCGCGATTGATGTCATATTTCATCTTTTTCAAAGGCATCTCTATCCTTAGAAATTCTTCCAATAATTTGGCAATCATCTCTGAGCAGTAAAGTTTTTCCTGCCCGTTTCCATTCACATTCTCCCATAAAAATTCAGGGTCGTAAGGGAGACCTTCATAATGATCTTGGAAAAACTTCAAAAACTGTTTTTCATGCTGTCTAAAATACTGAACAACACTTGCATCTTTAAAGCGTTTTACGGAGTGATGCTGTCCCTTCGTTCTCCCTAAAAACTCCTTCAAAGACGTAAGCTTCACAGACCCAAGGGATTCAGCAACCAGCACTTCTGGCCGAGTACTTACGACCAACCCCATATGAGAAAAGGGGGATTTTTCCTGGGCCATGATGAGGTGACAGGTCCAACACTGTAAGGGTTGCAGAATAATATCCCCAATCTTGAGTTCAAGGCCGAAGGCCGAAAAAGGGAGAAGAATTAAAACTAAAATAAACTTGATCATAAATGCCAACTTTTAAAGCCAGCATTCTAACTTTTGTAACTTAATAAGCCTATTCTCTTTTAAGACCTTAACTGATTAATTTTATTAACCTTTCTCCGGTCTCCAATCTCAAGATCTGAAGCGGAAAAGTCTGCGCTCTAGGGCTCAGGTAGTGGAAGCCTTATAATGATTTAAATAGTTTAAATCCCAACGAGGACCGTATGAGAAAGTTATTTGGCCTATTAAATTTCATCCTTTGTTTTGAACTGGCAATGGGAACCTTCATTCCTAACTTAAGCCTGTTCACTAATACGGCCTACGCTCAATCCTGCTCCACGGGATTCACCTACGATTCGGTTTTAAACCGCTGTTTAACCAAGACCGAGACCGCCAACGTTCTGAATGCGACTGCTTCATGTAATGGGGACGCCGAGTGCTATAAAAGAAATGCCCAAGAGGCTTTTGAGAAGGAAGTGAATGCGGGAAATGCGCCAAAGGAAGCGAAGGGAACTAGCAGTTTCGTTAGTGGCGTGGCCAATATCGCAGCGGTAGCAGGGCCGGTGACTGTATTTGTAGCTGGACTAGGTGCTAAGCCTCCTAAGTC
>JAEYUK010000287.1 GCA_023432655.1 Pseudomonadota bacterium
TCTCAACGTGCGCTCTTATGAAAACACTTTCACCTTCTTTGATAAGCGCTTTGCCCAGGAAGAAGGGATGAAATTAGGACTGGGTCCAACCATTAGTTATGATGCCTTTAAAGGCGAAAAGAACCGGATCAATCTTTCTCTGACTGTGATGATCAACTTCTTTGACCAACTTAAAGTCACTCAGACTTCAAATACGGTGAGCGAATCCCGCACCTACCGGGCCTTCTCCCTCGCCCCAAGGCTTAATCTCCAGTATCACCGTAAAGAGATTTTTCCTGAAATTGACTTTGTCCTCGGGACTTCCATGGAAGCAGCCACGCCGGCCAGTTATCGCGCTCAGGACGGCGCTGGCCAGAGTAATTGGTGGCAACACTTAGGAAACGATAAGTTCACCACCAGTACCCAGTTTTCCCTCGCTGGGTATTTGGGGATTCAATCGGCCTACTAATTTAGTCGGAATACCTGAAAAAATATTTTTCACCATTTAAAAAAAATGTCTAAAGTTTCTACAACCCTCTCCGAAAAGCTTAACAAATGAACTTACAGGATGTGAGTTCAAGCGAACCACGGAGGGTTTATGACAACAGCAACTTCTACTAACACTACAACTGCAAAAAACACTGTTAAAGATGTTCTCTTCCAAAAAATTGGAAACACATGGTTCATCTTCTCTGAAGTAAACAACGAGGTTGTTTATTCGGTCATGCCACAAGGTATGGATCCAAAATCAACTAAGCTTGAACTTTATGAAATCATCGAAGAGCACATGGCGAAGGTTGCTTCTCACAAGCGTCGCGCTCCGGAAGCTGCTGCTTAAAGATCATTATGTCTGCTGTGAAACTAAGCCCCTCCCAACTGGAAGGACTTTATAAAGAAGATAAAAAAATCGTTGAGTCGTTAATTAAGCGACTCAACGATAAAATACTATCTGATCCGAAAAATTCAAAGAAAGCTGCTCTCATTATCGAGCAGTGGCTCAAGAAAACTAAGCCTTAAACGCGTTTACTTTTTCAATCACGTAATCAATCTCTTCCTGCTTCATGTAAGCAAAACATGGAAGATTGATAACAGATTTCGCAATCCATTCAGCGTGACCATGAGAAATTTTTCCACCTAAGTGAGCGGCAGCCCCTGGCTGAGCACTCATCGCTCCTGGATAAACTGTACCGTAACCAATTTCATTGGCCTTTAAGTACTCAATGAAGGCCGGACGAGTTTCAGGAGTCATAAGGGCGACTGAGAGGTATCCGTTTTCTTTTACATGAGAAGCAGGTCCCATCATTTTAAGTGCCGGGTTTTTAATTTTTTTACGATACTCTTCACACACGTGACGACGGCTATCAAGACGAGCATCAAGGTGCTTTAAGGATTCAAGTAAGAAAGTTGCTTCATAAGCACCAAGGCGAGAGTTCCACCCGATCATGCCATGATCATAGTGACCAGTTCTTCCGTGGTTTAAAAGAATCTTAGTTGTTTCTGCAATTTTTGCGTCTTTCGTGAACACACCACCAGCGTCTCCACTTGCTCCTAGAACTTTCGCCGGATAGTAGCTGGTCGTTGCGACTTGAGCGTTAGTTAAAATATCTTCGCCATTGATGTGAACACCGATCGCCTGAGCGCAGTCTTCAATCAGAATAACGTTCTTCTCAGCACAGTACTTACGAATTTCCATCGTCTCAGGACAGGCCCAACCGTAAAGGTGAACCATGAGAAGAGCTTTTGGATTAAACTTCTCTACTCCTTCTTTTACTGAAGCGAGAGTTAAGTGCAATGTTTCTTTCGAAACATCGAGAGTGTAAGGAATCGCACCAACGTTGACGATTGATTCGAAAGTGGCCCAAAAAGTCATATCCGGAAGAAGAACTTTATCATTCTTTTCAACTCCAGCTGCACGCAAGGCCAACTGAATAGCATCTGTTCCATTCGCACAACCTAGAGTGTAGGCCGTCTTAGTATAATCTTTAATGGCAGATTCAAATTGTCCAACAGCTGGACCGCCAACGAAGTGACCATTCTTAAGAAGTTCACCGGCTTTGGCCGTCATAGTTTCAAGGAAACCATTCTCATAACGAAGGATATCGATAAAGTTAACTTTCATAGTACTCTCTCTTTGGAAGTGAAAATTTGAGCTCATTCTACTGGAATTTCCAGGAAACGTCCCTGAAAACTAAAGAAAATCAAAAAAATACTTTAGCGATTTTATCTAATATTCTCGCATTTCAAATAGATTAACTAACTTAAGCCTACCGCAAAAAAAGGAAAAAAATTCCTCATGTTTGCCTAAAACTACACCGAAACGCTTGGTCAACAACGCTTCATCATGGTGATGAGGCTAAAAAACAAAACAGGCATGGTTGCCTAGGATGGAAATTGAACAGTCCATCATCAACTCGGAGGTTGGTATGTATTTAACCGGAGGATAGTCTATGGGTTTCAGAATTAACACAAACGTTGCTTCACTTCAGGCGCAAACATCACTGGGCAAAGTGAACAAAGAATCACAGGAAAGTTTTGCTAAACTTTCTTCGGGTTCTCGAATCACAAAGTCCGCTGACGATGCGGCGGGTTTGGCGATCTCAGAAAAAATGAAGTCTGAGATTCGTTCATCCCAACAAGCGAACAGAAACGCAAACGATGCGATTTCCATGGTTCAGGTAGCGGAAGGCGGACTTAACGAAACGTCAAATATTTTGACTCGTATGCGTGAGCTTGCCATCCAGACCGCTTCTGATACGGTGGGAGACTCAGAGAGAGCGATGTCGAATTTGGAATATCAACAGCTGAAGTCGGAAATGGGCCGTATTTCTCAGGTGACAGAGTTCAACGGGAAAAAGCTCTTAAACGGCCAAGGTGATACGTATGAATTCCAGGTTGGTACAAAGGGCGATGCTTTTGAAAACAGAATTGGCTTTGAGGCCAGTCAGCTGGATTCAACAGTAGAGTCCCTGGGTGTAAGTTCTCTGGATATTTCGTCGAAAGAAGGCTCGCAAGACTCTTTATCGGCGATTGACTCTGCGATTGAAAAAGTATCGGGTCAACGAGCAGTTCTTGGTTCACTCCAAAACCGCTTGACCTCTACTTCGAACAACTTGCAGACTTACACTGAGAACATGAGTGCCGCTAACAGCCGTATTCGTGACGTGGATTACGCTGAAGAAACTGCTAAGCAAGCACGTAACCAGATCATTACTGCTGCCGGTACTTCGGTACTTGCTCAGGCCAACGTATCTGGTCAAAACGCTCTGAAGCTTATTGGCTAAGAGCTTAGAATCTGAAAAGCCGGGCCTTTCCCTTAGGGAAAGGCCCTTTTTTGTTTTACTGCAACGTGTTTTTTTGTTATCTCCCCTCTATGAAAACTGAAAAATTAAAGAAAACTATCGATGACAATTTTTGTTATCGTCCTGATTTTAAATACACTCACGACAACCCTTATCATGACAAGCTTGAGGTTTTTGATTCCTTTGTCCTAAGAGATGAGGAAGCGGAAAGCAATGTCGGCAAATGGAAACAGATGTTTTCTAACGATAAGCCGATCGAAGTGGAAATTGGAACGGGTTACGGCGAATTCATGATGGAGTACTGTCAAAAGTATCCTGAGGTGAATTTTATTGGTCTCGATCACCGCTTTAAGCGCAGCTTTAGTGTGGCAAAGAAACTCGATAAACTTGAGCACAAAAATTTTCGCTACCTTCGCGCACGTGGTGAGCGCTTAGAATTCATGTTCGATGAAAGCGAAGTCCAGTCAGTGTTTTATTTCTTCCCGGACCCGTGGCCTAAAACCCGTCATCATAAAAAGCGTCTTTTTCAGAAACCTTTTTTAAATGCCTGCCATAAAGTGCTTAAGCCGGGCGGAACTTTATTTGTGAAAACCGATCATGACGGATACTTTGAGTGGATGCTCGAGCAACTTAAGGGCGATGACCGCTTTGAAGTTCTTCTCCAGTCACGGGATCTTCGGAACGAATACCCGGAGCATTTCCTCTCCCAATTTACCACGAAGTTTGAAAAGATTTTTTTATCACAAGGAACATTGATTAAATCCATCGTGCTCAAAAATATTAAGGGATAAGTAATGGCCTTTGAAGAGTTGAAAGACCGAATCAAAGAAACGCCTATTTCGATGGTGATCGGTAACTATATCTCTTTAAACAAGAGAGGGAGTAATCTCGAAGCCATTTGCCCCTTTCATGCTGATACGAAACCGTCTCTTAAAGTTAACGATGCTAAAGGCATGTACAAGTGTTTTGCCTGCAGTGCCGGCGGAGACGCTATTACTTTCGTTAAAGAATATAAAAAGATCGATTTCGTTGAAGCCTTAAGAGAACTTGCGGGCCTTCTGGGTCTGCCTTTTGAGGAACAAAAAGAAAAACGAAAAAATCCCAAAGTCGAGATGGCCTTCAGGGTACTGAGTGCTTCAAGTAAGCTCTATAAAAAAGTCGCTTCCCAAAACCCACTCTACGCAGAATTCATCGCCAAGAGAAAACTCTCACAGGAATCAATTGATACCTTTGAAATAGGCTTCGCGCCGGGAAACAATGCCCTTTTTCATTATCTCGATTCCTTACCTGGTGCGGATGGAGATTTTGCCCGGGCAACAGCGAAAGAAATTGGCATCATTCGCTACAATGCTGATCGAAACTCTCACTATGATTTTTTTCGTAACCGGGTGATGTTTCCCATTCATGATCATGCTGGACACATTCGCGGCTATAGTGCCCGTGCTGTCTTACCTAATGAAGTGGCAAAATACATCAACTCCAGCGAATCCCCGATTTTCAATAAGGCCTCCATTCTTTTCGGTTTTTATTTTGGAAAGAACACCATCCGCCAAAATGATCGCGCCATTCTGGTGGAAGGAAATATTGATGTGATCACCATGCATCAGTACGGTTTTAAAGAATGTGTAGGAACCATGGGAACCGCCTTGTCGGAATATTCTGTCCGGCTCCTGGGTAATTTAACTAAGAACATTTATCTCGCCCTCGACAATGACAGTGCCGGCATCTCGGCCATGCATAGAATTAATGCCGAATTTATGTCCCACGGAATTCTTCCTAAATACATAACCTTCGAACCTCATAAAGATCCGGATGAATTTCTTATTAACGAAGGTCGCCTCGCCCTTTTAGAGCGGATTGAAAAAGCTCCGATCTACCTAGATGTCCTCATCCAGGAACTTTTTTCGGAAAAAATCCCTGACGCTATCGATCAAAAGATTGCTCTCATGCGTAAAGTTGAAGAATTGGTCTCGCCTTTGAAAGAGCACCTTTCTGCCACTGAAAGAGTGGTCAATACGGCCAAGATTTTGGGCATGAAATCCGATGCCACGGCCATTTTGGAAAATTATAAAGACTTTCTAAGTCGTCAGAAAGTAAAGCCTACAGTCACAATTGATAAACCAAAACTCGAAGAAGCCGAAGAGATATTAGAGCAAAAGGAAGAAGAGGCCCGGAATTTGCAAGACAGTATTGCAAGTCAAGTACTCCTGCCTCCTACGAGTAGTGAGAAGGTGTTTTTAAGGGAAATTCTTAGTCATCCCGAGTTCTTGACGCACTTGAATGCAGACGAATTTCTTGCCACTATCAGACATGATGAGGTAAAAAGACTAATCCAGTGGCTCGTTAAAATTTATTTGGAAATCGACGATGCGGAGTACATCTCCATCGTCCAGGAAGAACTGCAATACGGTGGCTACAGCAAAGAGGTTGTAGATATCGGGTTGAAGGGACTCTTTAATTACGGGAATACATTAAACGAGAAAGTGATTCAAAAGATGTTGAAAGATTATCACTTGATGCTAAGGACGGATCAATTGAAAATTAAACGCTCGGAACTTGTTGCTAAACAGAAGACCGCCCCTACTCAAGTTGAAGTTGATTTAATATTGTCTGAAATTTCTAAGTTGGATAAAGAGATTTTAAGTCTCAAAAAATAAGGTCCCTAGGAGATACTATGTCAGTAGTTGTTGCCTTTTTAAACTCACGGGAATTCTCTCGACTCGTCATGAAGGGAAAAGATCAAGGTTATCTTACTCCTGAAGAGATCAATGACGCTATTCCAGCGAATATCGTTGATCCTGCTTCTATTGACCAGATCATGGATAAAGTCGAAGAGGCCCGCATTCTTGTAAAATCTCCGGAAGTTGACGAAGACGAAGCAGATAAGGCGAGCACTGAAGTTGCTGAAGATCCTTTGACTGTCGATGAAGAAGCCGAGCTACGCGCTTCTTCCAGCGATCCGGTTAAATTATATCTTAAGAAAATGGGGTCTGTGGCCCTTCTTACCCGCGAAGGCGAAGTAAAAATCGCTAAAGAGATTGAGGAAGGAGAACAGGAAATCGTTCTTTCTTGTCTTAAGTCCAAACACGCGATGGAAGAGATTGTTAAACTTAAGAGCAAAGTCCTTCAGGCCGAAGATCAAAACGAATTCGTAAAAGATCTCGTTCGCGGTCTGGATGACGAATCAAGCGAAAAAGAAATCCACGAAACTCGTGACAGAATTTACAACGTGGTTGAGCACGTCAAAGAACTTCTGACTGTTATCGTTAACGAAGACGGAACACTAAAGAAGATGGATAAGAGTGAGCAAAGCACGATGGATAAAATCAGTGCCGAGCTTGTTGACCTTACTTTTAACCGTAAGATCATTAACTCTTTTACTGAACCAGTGAAAAGCTACTACCTTCAGTTCCGCGAGCTTTATGAGCAGCAGGAACGAATTTATAAGTTCCTTGAAGTAAACACTGACGATGAGTACAAGGTTCTTTATGACCGCCTCTTAGAAGATGATACTTTTAAGCGCGAACTTGCCCGTAACCTTTTCACCACAGATGCTAAAATCGAGCAGATGATCAGAACTCAGGAAGACATTCTTCGTAAGCTTCGTCGTCTGACAATTGATGCCGGTATGGTGTTTGATGATATTCTAGAAGTTTATAACATCATCATTAAAGGTGAAGAGAAAGCCGATAAAGCGAAGTCTCAGCTCGTTGAAGCGAACCTTCGTCTCGTTGTTTCGATCTCTAAAAAATACACCAACCGTGGTCTTCAGTTCCTGGATCTGATTCAGGAAGGAAACATCGGTCTCATGAAAGCGGTTGATAAATTCGAGCACCGTCGTGGTTATAAGTTCTCAACTTATGCTACATGGTGGATTCGTCAGGCGATCACTCGTGCCATCGCGGATCAGGGTCGTACGATCCGTATCCCGGTTCACATGATCGAAACCATCAACAAGCTCGCCCGTACTTCTCGTCAACTTATTCAAGAGCTTGGTCGCGAACCAACCCCTGAAGAGATCGCTGAGAAGATGGAGCTTTCAGTTGATAAGGTTAAAAAAGTATTCAAAATCTCAAAAGAGCCAATCTCTCTTGAAACTCCAATCGGGGAAGAAGAAGATTCATCTTTGGGTGACTTTATTGAAGATAAGAAGATCATCTCTCCAGCTGACGCTGTGATGAGCGTGACTCTTTCTGAACAAACCCGTTCAGTACTTTCAACTCTTACTCCAAGAGAAGAAAAAGTTCTTCGTATGCGTTTTGGTATCGGTGAAAAATCAGACCACACTCTTGAAGAAGTTGGTCAGGATTTCTTCGTAACTCGTGAACGTATCCGTCAGATTGAAGCGAAAGCGCTTCGTAAACTTCGTCACCCATCGCGGGCGAAACTACTAAAGTCTTATTTAGACAACTAAGATCCAGAGGGCCGGTTAAACCGGCCCTTTTTTTTTGCCCAGGAATTAACCTGCCATTTTTAAGAAAAGCCACTATACTATTATCTTTGGAAAAATGAGTGGCATGGAATATACGAACAATTCTCCCGTCAAGGATTTACTTCACCGAAGCTTTGAAGCTTCGACAGTCTTCCTTGCGCAAAAAATGGTGGAACAAGGACGCGTTTCGCTTTCCTTTATGAAGGGAAGCTTTGAGACCTACTTCATTGTTTCCGGAATCGTGGCGGAAAATAACACTAACTATGAATCCAAAGTAAGTTTTAAGCGAGTTGAAGGCGAAGAGAAACTCACCACTCAGTGCACCTGTAAACTTTGGAATCCGGAAAAATCTTGTCATCACTCAGCAAGTCTTCTCATTAAGTTTGATGAACTTCAAAGTAGTCAGGCCGGAGGAAATAAGGGACCGAATCCTCTCAATCTCATTGGGCAGGAAGGAGTGCATGTTGAACGCTACGGCACCCTTTTAAAGTCAGCTCCCGCCATTCCGGGTGCGAAGATGAATTCCACTTTTAGTTCTCTTCAATACACTCTGACTAACAGGAAAGTCGTGAACTTCCCGGCCCCCTCCAGATGGACGGGAAAGCTTCTGGTAAATATCATCAGAGCGAGCGAACTCGAAGAATACCGGGACGTTCTTTATATTGATCAGAAATTTACTTATCAGTTTCAATTAATAAATGAGAATGATGAAATCACAACCGAAGTTTCCATTTTCGATGTACTTTATCTTTTCAACTGGAAGACGGGCGAGGCCCATGATCTTCCGACAGAACTGAGAGAACTGGTTTCCAAATTAAAACTCACTGATGTGATTGGTGATATTCAGGATTTTATCCGCCTTTTTCTTCCTCTAAGAGAGAGTGGGATGGGGAATATTCTGATTGAAGGAGAAGCTTGGGAATCTTTCCCGGTAGAAGATATGGAGTACCGCTTCTCCATTGTACCTTCTCCTCGAAAAAGTTTCTTAAATCTTGAACTTGAGCTTTTCACCCCGGACCAGAAACTGGTTCCTATGCCCTCGCCTTTTTTACTTTTCGTAAGCGAGCAAGGGTGGGCCGGAAGCTTTCGAACTAAAAATGATGCTATTTTATTTTTTAAAACTCTGATTGAGGACTTTGAAAGAGAAACTTTCTTTCATAAAAAGTACCTCCACAGCGCCTCTAAGAAAAATCTCATGTCGGAATGGATTGCTCTCATTACCAGAGAAGAAGAAATTCCTTTCTTCGATCCGACTTTTAAAAAGATCTTCATCTTAAAAACGAAAACCTTCCGTAAAGTCTTCTTAGCTTTCCTTGATAGCTTTGGGGAGATTGGTTTTAAAACATCGTTTTATTTTAAAGATGACCGGAAGATTATCTTCCAGATCCCTAAGAATAATCTTCTTGAGGGTGTGGCCCATTTTTACCAGCAACTAACCCCACTTAAGATTCCGATTCTTTATAATCAGCAGCAGATTAAAACCTGGAAGAGCACCATTCGCTTTGAAAGGAATAAAGAGCGTCTCGATTGGTTCCAGATGGATCTGGTGGTTTCTGATGAGGACTTAGACGTTATTAAGAATGCAGAAATTACTGATAACTTTCTTCTTTCCAATCAAGGGCTCGTGCTTCTGACTGACGAGCAGAAAGATCTTCTGCGCTTCATGAAGCGCTATACGAAATATGAAGGCGAGAAAAAAGAAGCGGGCCCCACTAAGGGACTAAACCGCTTTGGACTCTTCCTCCAGCGCTCCCGGATTTTTGAACTCTTTGAATTAAAACGTCTGGGGATTGAAGGCGCTCTCACAGAAGAAGAAGAAAAATTCTGTGAAAAAATCATGACCATGCAGGATATGCCTCAATATGACGTTGATCCTCGCTTTGAGGCGATTGCCCGTCCTTACCAGTTAAATGGCTACAACTGGCTGCGCTTTCTTTATGAGCACCAGTTCGGAGCGTGTCTGGCGGATGATATGGGTCTTGGTAAAACTCTCCAGACCATCATGCTTCTTCAAACTTTGAAAACAAAAGTTAAAAAGATTCTGATCGTTTGTCCGGTATCAATTCTCTATAACTGGCGAAATGAGTTAGAGAAATTCTCTGACCTCACCTACTCCATTTATTATGGAGATGAGCGTGACTTTAAAACGGATGCTCAGGTAATTCTCACTTCCTATGGTTTAATGAAAAAAGAATCATTCTCTACTCTAGGTGAAGAAGAATTTGATATTCTGATCTTTGATGAAGTTCAGCATTTAAAAAACATTCGCTCCCTTGGTGCCAATGCGGCCAGACAGCTTAAGGCCAAGTTCCGAATTTGTCTGACCGGTACGCCGGTTGAAAACGATCTCTCCGAATTCTACAACATCATGGATCTGTGTGTTCCAGGTGTGTGGGGGGACCTTGGAGTGGTGAAATCCACCTCCAAAAATAAGAACCGTCTCCTCGCCCGTCGCACCGTGAAGCCTTTCATTTTAAGACGAACAAAGGATCAGGTTCTAAAAGAGCTTCCAGAGAAAATTGAAAACCATGTGTTCCTCGACTTCTCTCCGGAAGAGCGCGAGACCTATCAGAATAAGCTTAATGCTATCCGCTCTAATATGCTGGGACCTGGAAGTAAGCGCTACGGTGAAGTTCTGAAATCTCTTCTAGAGATGCGCCAGCTTTGTCTTTGGCAGAAGCAGCCTCAGTTTCAGTCAACGAAAATTGATTTCTTGATGGAGAACCTTGAGCAGCTAGTCACCGAGGGCCATAAGACCTTAATCTTCTCTCAGTTTACGACTTATCTGGATATGATTGAAAATAAGATCAAAGTCGCTGGCTGGAAAATGGCCCGGATTGATGGTTCGCAGACGATTAAAAAGCGTGGTGAACAAGTTGAGCTCTTCCAAAATGGCGACGCTCAGATTTTCCTTATTTCTCTTAAGGCCGGGGGATTTGGACTCAACCTCACGGCCGCAAGCTATATCTTCCTTATGGACCCTTGGTGGAACCCGGCAGTTGAGCGCCAGGCGATTGACCGGGCCCATCGTATCGGACAAGAAAACAAACTTACCGTTTACCGACCGATCATTAAAGAATCGGTGGAGGAGAAGGTTCTGATCCTCCAGCAAAGTAAGCGGGAGCTTTTCCGCGACCTTATGGCGGAAGATGATGACGACTACTTTAGCGGTAAGCTTAATATGGAAGATTTCCAGCACTTACTGTCTTAACTCAAGTTTTTCCCAGAATATCCGACAAGAAGCCTATGCTATGGCTTTTATGGCCTTTAATTTTAAATGCCGCGGCTTCTGATCCGGGCCCAGTGTTCAGCTCCTCAAATAAGAGCTGTCAGATCTATTACCAAAAAGAGACCTCATTATATGAGGCTTTTTGTGAAACCAAGGCCGGGGTTCAATCTAAGAAGATTAAACTCACTCCCACTACTGAACTCTCCACAGATTTTAAATCCTTAAAAGACTTTATGCTCACCCATTCCGCTGATCAAAAAGCGGACGAAGAAAAACTAAAAGAAATGGTACTGAAAAATTTCGAAGACCAAATGCGCTTTCAGTATCCAGGAGATGATGCTCTCATAAAAACGAGCCTAAAAGATCTGGAGGGATTCAACTCAGGACTACTGAGTCAGGAAGAGTGTGATGATTCAAAAAACTCTCCCATCACTCCCTTTGTGGATTTAAAACTCGATCCATCATCTCTTTCTCATATCGAACAAAAACTCGTCGATGAAAAGATGGCCCAGGATGGTTTTAGACCCTTAGGAAAATTAAAAGGCATTAGCATTCAATTCGGAACCGACAACGACAACTTCCTCCATGGAGTCGGTCAAAAAATCATCGAAGATTACAACGAACCTCCCTGGTGGGAAGGAGATGACCGAGGCTACACCTTTGGGCTCGATATGACCGCGCAGATGAATTATGAACGTGGTCACGTTAAAGTCTCCTCTTACACCAAAGGTTACAGTGAACTCGCATCAGTGCAGACTCCAGTAACCGTTTGTGCCGGAACCAGATGCCAAACAAGTTACGTTAACCGGACCCGGGATGAGGAAAATAAACGCTACTTAAATTTTCTCTCAGTGGACGGGGTTGAAATGGAAGTAAGAATCAACCAGCTGACCGGAGACAAATACGTTAAGCTCATTGGCTCGGTTGAGCATCTCAGTGATTCAGATAAGAGTGTGGGACAAAAAATTCAAAAAGAGTGGCATGAACTGGGGAATGCGATTCAGTATCATTATTTAGATCACCGAAAAAGTGAAACCAGAGTTCAGGCGGGACTAGCACTTGGGATGGAGAAATCCGCCAAGCCTTTAAACTGGCTGGGAGTTAAATGGGCGATTGAAGGGAAGGCCCAGGCGAGTACTTCCGGAATGGATAATTCTTTTGTTGGAGTCTCGACGGAACTCTCAGTAAATTCCAACCAACTTTTTCGCTCACCCTCTCGTCAGGAACCGGTCTTAGAAGCAACATTCAAGGCCGATCATAAACATTATGGTAATAATCAAAATTACACTAACATCGGCGTGACTCTCTATGGCACGGTCTATAGCGATCGGCAGGGTAACGTGGTGAAAGTTTTTGCGGGACTAGAGGAACATAGGAACCCTTTAACTGATCGTTACTCTCATAAAGAAATTAGCAGGACAGGACGTGCGGATCTCATTCATACTGTAGGTATAAAGTATGAACGAAAATTCTAACGATGTGAGGCATTTCGATGCAAGATCCTGCAGAAATTTTTACCAAAGCTCCGAGCTTTGACCATTCCGAAGAACTAAAAGAAATCTCACCCAAAATTTTTGATAACATCATCCACAACCGAAGATCGGTGCGGGTTTTTACTAATGAGAAAGTTCCTCTTGCGGTCATGGAAGAAGTTTTAAACTGGGGACTCATGGCCCCTAACTCCTCTAACCTTCAACCTTGGGAATTTTACTGGGTCCAAAATCCGACGAAGAAAGCGGAAATTGTTGAAGCCTGTTTCAATCAACCGGCCGCTAAAACGGCGCAAGAACTGATCGTCGTGGTCGCTAGACTTGATACCTGGAAACAAACTCGAAACGAAATGCTAAAACTCTTTGAAGGGAAAAATGTCCCAGAGTCAGCGAAGGCCTATTACCAAAAACTTGTGCCGATTGTTTATAACCAAGGACCCCTAGGGATTTTTGGTCTAGCGAAACGCCTCTTTGCGAGCTTAGTCGGAGTTTTCCGTCCGATCCCTCGAGAACCCTTCTCTCGGGCCGACATGAGAGTCTGGGCCGTGAAGTCCACTGCCCTTGCCTGTCAAAATATCATGATGGGTTTTGCCGCTCACGGTTTTGACACCTGTCCGATGGAAGGTCATGATTCGAAGAGAGTGAAAAAGACCCTGGGTCTAGGCAGAAACGCTGAAATCACCATGATCATTTCGGTAGGAAAGCGCTCTGAGAAAGGCGTTTATGGCCCACGTGTTCGCATGAATAAAGAACGCTTCATTAAAAGAGTCTAATTATGAAAAGTATCTTCATCTCCCTTCTTATCCTCTTATCCTTTTCGGTCTTCGCAAAACCTTCTTATGAAGTTCTCTTAAAACAGGACGACGTTATTTGGGGTTTTGATTTCTTAAAAGACGGTCGCATTATTTTTACCGAGCGTGGCGGGAAAATTTTTGTGTTTGATCCTAAAACCAAAAAAGCAACTTTGGTTAAGGGAACTCCGGCCGTTCATGCTGTGGGACAAGGCGGGATGTTGGATATCAGAGTCCACCCGAAAATTGATTTCATCTACCTCACCTACTCGGCTCCCGAAAAAGATGAAAAAACTTCGGCCACCACTTTAGCGAGAGCTAAGTT
>JAEYUK010000314.1 GCA_023432655.1 Pseudomonadota bacterium
TGGCTCACTCGCAGCACTACTGGCCTATTACGCAGGGGCCATTCTGAGTAATATAAATTTCTAAGTAGCGACGAGCATTGATTCTTTTCTAAAAAAGAAGTTTCATGAAGTGGCGGAGATATCTCATGCCACAAGTTTACACCCCAGAATCACCAGAAAAAGAGCTGCATTTAGGGCGTCTCCTCGGTGAAGTGACTCGTCAACTTAGTGACGGGGATGATTTTGGAAAAATTTTTGATTTTTTATTTGAGACATTGAAACTTATCATCCCCTATGACCGCATCGGAATCGCCTTAATTGAAGGTGAAGGCGACGCCCGTCAGATCACTGCAAAATGGTTAAAAACCAAACTCCCCAAAGTTCATCTAGGCTCAGGCTATTGCGCTATATTAAAAGGCAGTAGCCTGGAGAAAATCCTTAATACCGGAAAGCCTCGCATTTTAAATGATCTTCTTGAATACTCAAAGATTCACCCGAAATCTCACTCAACGAAACTTATATTAATGGAAGGAATACGCTCAAGCCTAACCTGCCCCCTAAGAGCTGATGGTAAGCCTATTGGACTTGTTTTCTTTTCCTGTACCGAACCTCATGCTTATCAAAACGAGCATATTCAAACCTATCTCAAGATTGCTGATGAGATATCTGTTGTTATTGAACACGGGAGGTTAAGAAGCTGGTTCAATGAGGATCAATCCAGAGGTCAAAACCTTAGGATGGTCATTCATGATTTAAAAAACCCATTAAATGTCATCCAGGGTTTTCTAGAACTCTCTGAGCGTAAAAGCTGGTATCAGGATCTTGATGATGACATAAAAAAAATCTTCACCATTCTTAAAAAGAAGTCCGTTTTCATGAGTGAGCTTTTAAATGAGCTGACGGAATTAAGTAAACTTGAGAACAACAAAGTCCTAGATTCTCAAGAATTGTCTTTAAAGGAACTTATTCCTGACCTGGCCGTAAGGGCCAGGGAGCTTGCCGACCGAAAAGAAATTAGTGTTTCCATCTGCACTGGTTCAAGACTCCCTGAGAAAGTCTATTTGAGCAGGACCAGCATCTACCGCATCATGGATAACCTCATTTCCAATGCAGTCAAATTTTCCGCAAGGGGCTCAAATATTAACATCTGTTTCAGACACAAGGGAGGCAGGCTTTTGTTCGACATAGAAGACGAAGGTCAAGGCATCCCAGAAAACGAACTACCAAAACTCTTCAAGGAGTTTGGAAAAACAAGTGTTAAACCGACAGAGGGAGAACAGAGCACAGGGCTAGGTCTTGCCATAGTGAAAAAAATTGTTGAACAGCATGGCGGAGAAATTTCTGCAAAGAGCCAAGTAGGTAAAGGGACAACTTTTTCTTTTTATCTTCCAATCGAAAGGCCAACGATCCTGCACTAATATCAAATCATTCAGCGACACTCTTCATAGACTTAATTTTCTTTATCACGTAAGCTTTAAAGAGAATTTTACTGGAGATCATCTATTATGAAATTTTCATTACTCGTCGCTATGGCCTTATTTACGACTTTTTCTTACTCAAAGGATCAAACGATGAAGCACTCCCTAAAAGATAAAATTAAACTCAGTGACACATCAAAAACGGTGAAGGTTTTGACTCAAGCTTCTTATAAACTTATTGGACTAGGATTTAAAAAAGACCAGGTCCTAGAAAAACACAAGACCCCAACACCGGCCGTTCTTATTGTTCAATCTGGTTCTGTTGATTTTAAGATGTCGGATAACACTTACCATTTAAAGGCCGGGGACTATTTTGAGATTCCCGCTGATGTTGAACATGAAGTTGTCGGTAAAGAAGACTCCTACCTCTACCTGGTGAAATAATCATGAAGGACTTCTGGAATCAAAGATATAAAGAAGAAGGTTATGCCTATGGGGACCGCCCCAATGATTTTCTCTCACAAGAGGTGCCGCGGCTTAAAAAAGGTGGAAAGATTCTCTGCCTGGCGGAAGGTGAAGGCCGCAATGCACTTTTTCTCGCTCGCCAGGGTTTTCAGGTCACTGCTGTAGATTTCTCGGAAGTGGGAATGAACAAACTTCGTCAAAAAGCTGAAGTAGAAAAACTCCCGATAGAAGTCATCACTGCAGATCTGGCAGACTTTGATATGGGAGAAAATAAATGGGATGGTATAATCTCAATTTTTGCTCATTTACCAATTCCTGTACGGGTCCTGGTTCATGATAAAATTCAAAAAGCACTTAAACCTGATGGCGTTTTAATTTTAGAGGCCTATCATCCTAAGCAAATGAGCTATAATACCGGTGGGCCTAAAGATGTAACGATGCTGATGGATCTTAACCTCCTTCATGAGGAACTCCCCCTTTTAAAACCTCTGTTTGAGGCCGAACTTGAACGAGAGATTCATGAAGGGAAATATCACAACGGACAAAGTTTTGTGGTTCAATACACGGGCCAATTAACTAAAGGTAATCTATGAAACGTTTTCAAAATCAAGTGGCCTTCATCACAGGAGGAAACTCCGGCATTGGGCTCGCAAGTGCTCTGGCCATCGCGAGCGAAGGCGCTCACGTTATGATCGCTGACTTAAAATCAGATCCAGGAATTATTAAAGAGCTTGAAGCGCATGGAATTAAAGCAGCATTTGTAAAATGCGATGTCTCCAACCCCGATGAAGTAAAATCCGCCATCGACATCACTATAAAAACTTTCGGTAGACTCGATATTGCTCTTAATAATGCAGGTATTGGCGACGCTCTCCCTACCCATGAGAAAACCATCGAACAATGGCAAAGAGTCATTAACATCAATCTGAATGGTGTTTTCTACTGCATGAAGTATCAGATCGAACAGATGTTGAAGCAGCCTCAAGGTGGTAAGATTATCAACGTGGCCTCGATCTTAGGTCAAATTGGTGACGCCGGAACCGCTGCCTATGCGGCCGCCAAGCACGGAGTTGTGGGATTAACAAAATCAGCAGGAATTGATTACGGGACAAAAAATATTCGTATCAATGCCATAGGCCCCGCCTACATCGATACTCCCCTTCTAAAAGACCTTGATAAACAAACGGTAGAAGTTTTAACCAGTCGTCACGCCATGAAGCGCTTTGGTAAAGCAGAAGAAGTGGCGAAGGTCTTCCTATTTCTTGCCTCAGAGGATTCAAGTTTTATGACAGGCGACTATATTCCAGTTGATGGTGGATACCTTGCCTATTAAGTGGTCTCATCAATGACAACCATCTGGATTGATGCTGACGCCTGCCCGAAAGTCATTAAAGAAGTCATCTTTAAGATCTCTTCACGACTTCAAATCCCAGTGGTCCTGGTCGCCAACTCTCATATGTTCATCCCACCTAGTCCTTTTATTAAATTCATTAAAGTAAAGGACGGTGCGGATGTAGCGGACAACTACATTGTTGAACATGTAGTGGAAAACGACATCGTTATCACTGCTGACATTCCACTAGCGGCCTTCGTGGTTGAGAAGAAGGCCACCGCCCTTAATGTCCGAGGAGAAGTCTACACTGAAGAGAATGTCAGAGAGAAACTTTCCATGCGAGACTTTATGAAGGAACTCCGGGACCAAGGGGGCCTAGAGCTCGGAGGTCCTGAGGTTTTTGGCCCCAAAGATACCGAGAAATTCACCAACAGTATCAACCGAATCCTGGATAAGATGAAGCGGGCGAGTCTTTCTAAGTAACTAGAACCACGGCAGAATGTCGAATATGCTATAATAGGTTTATGGGAATCAAAGTTCATACCGGTGAATCTAATGGTTACTCCCCTGGGGCCTATTATAAGAGCGCTCCCTCCGCTGTTATCGACGTAAACTCTGAAGAATCCCTCAATAAATGGCAAGCTGTCCTTCACCTGAATCGGAAAGAATTATTAGAGGCCATTAATAACTTTGGGCCTGTGGTAAGAAATATCCGCCAGGGACTTCTCGCAAGTACGGATCAAGCCGCCTGATTTAAATCTAATGACAGAATGTTTAAGAGATTTTATCTGGTACTGGGTGACCTCCTGAAACAGAATATAAGTATTCTTATATTTCAAGGAGTGTTTATGAGGAAGTTTGCTGTTCTAATGGTTCTTTTATTCAGTAGCTTCATCACTCAAGCAAACACTCAAGACCCTTATTATCAAATCTCTGATATCTCCGTCGAAGTTCTAGAAAGCTATGATGCTCCGGAGCCAACCCCCAATGCAGAGATCGGCGACATCATTGCTACTGCCCGACAGATTATTGCGTTCGGTAAAGAAATTTATAAAATCGTAGTGGCAGGAAAACCGGTCATTAATACCAAGCATGCCCCCATTTCCATCCTTCCTTTAGACACTGAGTTTGGTAAAGAAATTAAACCTATGGACCTCTCTCACTGGCAGGCCCCAAAATCGACGAAATTTAAAGTCACCTATAAAAACGGCTTTGGCGCAGAAGTAGTGACCTTTACCTATAATATCAATATGAGTTATGGCGGAAGTTTTCGAGGTAAGGGCTCTTACGTTTCCCATGCTCAAATTGTTCCAGAAAACGTCTCTGTGGCCTGGGGTTATAATTTTAATGCTGAAATGAGTTTAGTCGGATTAACAAATATTGGAACCGATGAGAACCCAATCGCTGGGGCCACACTTCAACTGAGCTATACCGTTTCCACCGTCTTGAAAGAAGATAAGAATAATATGACGATCTTCATTGCGGGAAATGGGACTATTCAGCAGATGTAAGGATCTAAATGTTTAAGAGAAAAATTGGCCTCGCCCTCGGAGGCGGAGGGGCCCGCGGGGCGGCCCATATTGGTGTCTTAGAACATCTTGAATCACTCAATCTAGAACTTCATTGTCTCTCAGGAACTAGCGCCGGCGCCATCATTGCCGCGATGTATGCTTTCGGAGTTGATTTTGAAACAATGAAAAGGGAACTCAAGAAAGTTAATCCCACTCCTCTGGCTTCATTTAAGATTGGTAAGCTTGGACTTTTTGAAAACACTGAAATGATCGAAATGCTCGAGCGCCTTCTTCCTCCTAATGCTCAAATTGAGGAGGCCCGCATCCCTCTAACCATTAAGGCCACGGACCTCATTACAGGTAAAGGAGTGTTACTCTCTCATGGCAACGTGATTGAAGCAGTCATGGCCAGCTCCTGCGTTCCTGGATTCTATCTTCCGACTGAGCAAAACAATATGATACTCGTTGATGGCGGACTCACTGAAAACGTTCCTCTTTCGGGATTAAAGTTTCATGGAGCGAATCTTCTGATTGGAATTAATCTCAGTGGTAATACGACCTACAGAAGGCCTGAGGGCATTTTAGATGTGGTCTCAAACGCTATGGATATCGCTATTGATGTCAGAACCAGGCGCCAACTTAAAGAAGCCGAAGTGGCCATCTCTATAGATCTGACCGAGTTCTCCCGCACATCAAGTCGAGACTTTGATCAATTGGTAGTTCGGGGCAAGATCGCCGCACAGGAAAAAATTCCTACTGTCTCTAGTCTTTATTTCTGGAATCGGTTCAGAAAAACCTGGAAGCTTATTAAAGAAATCAGTCCCGTTAAGGTGCCGGAAAGTATCCAAAGATTTTTCCGTAAGGGAGAAGAGAAACACAAGATTCCTAAATCGCTTACTCCATAACTCTATTGGCCTATCATACAATTTATAATATATTGGTTGATATCTAAGGAGATCTAAATTGAGTGAGCTTAAAGGGAAAACCGTTCTTGTTACCGGTGGGGCTTCCGGCATCGGAAGGCTAATGGGAGAATTAGCACTCAAAGGAGGGGCCCGAAGGCTCGTTATATGGGACTTGAATTCTGAACTCTTGAATAAAACAGCTATGGAGCTCCAATCCCAGGGTTTTGAAGTTTTACCCTTTCAGGTGGATGTCTCCAATAACAATCAAGTGCTATCAACGTTTAACGAAATGAAGTCACAGATTGGCGCCATTGATATTCTTATTAATAATGCCGGTATAATTGTGGGTAAACCTTTTTATGATCACACTCATGAAGAAATCGATAAAACCATCAGCATTAATACCAGCGCCCTCATGCATTTAACAAAAGAAGCTCTAGGTGGAATGATCTCTCAAAAAAGCGGTCATATCGTGAACATCGCTTCCGCAGCAGGTCTTGTGGCCAACCCCAAAATGTCCGTCTACTGCGGAAGTAAATGGGCGGTTATTGGCTGGTCCGATTCTTTACGCTTAGAACTTGAACATGATCATCCGGGTGTGAAGGTCACAACCGTTGTCCCTTATTACATCAATACCGGCATGTTTAATGGAGTTCGCTCACCCATTATCCCAATCTTAAAACCTCTCCCGGTCGCTCAGGCCATCATCCAGGGGATTAAAAAAGATAAACCCTTTGTGCGCCTACCATCCATCATTAACTTTCTCCCACTCGTGAAGGGTCTTCTTCCTCTACGTCTCTTTGATCTTGTCGTGGGTAAGTGGCTTGGGGTCTATAAGAGCATGGAGCACTTCAAAGGAAGAAGTAAGTGAACTTAAGTGAAGTCATTCAAAAACAGAGAGATTTTGCGTTTTCTGGTAAGGCGAAGGATCTTTCCTTCCGGAGAGAAGCTCTCACGAAATTAAGAGAACTACTTCTTAGTCATGAACAAGAACTAACTCAAGCCATTCATTTAGATTTTAAAAAATCCCCTTTTGAAACTTACATGACTGAGCTCTCACTCATTCATCATGAAATTAATCTTGCTTTAAAAAATTTAAAGCGCTGGAGTCGTCCAAAAAAGGTCTGGACCGATCTCGCCAATCTTCCGGGACGCAGTTTCATCATGCCGTGCCCTTATGGCCATGCCCTCATAATCGGTGCCTGGAACTATCCCTATCAATTAACTCTCGTGCCACTTATCTCGGCCATCGCGGCGGGGAATAACTGCGTTGTAAAACCGAGTGAGCTCTCTTTTCACACCAGTGAAATTTTAGCGAAGCTCATTAACTCTCACTTTGATCCGACCTTTTTGTATGTGGCCCAAGGTGGGCCTCAAGTCACTCAGGAACTTCTCACTCATAAATTTGATAAAATCTTTTTCACGGGAAGTACCCATGTAGGGCAAATTGTCGCCCAAGCGGCAGCCCTACATCTCACACCTGTGACTCTGGAATTAGGCGGAAAGAGTCCGTGTATCGTCCTAAAAGATAGTGATATCAAAACTTCGGCCCAGAGAATTGCCTGGGGAAAATGCCTGAACGCAGGACAGACTTGCGTCGCTCCTGATTACCTCTTAATTGAGCGTCCACTTTACGAAACTTTTTTAAGTGAACTAAAAATTCAAATGAATAAAGTAGTGGGTCCTGATCCTCTCAATAGCGAGAGCTACACTCGTATTATCAATCAGCGTCACTATGAACGCCTGATAAAACTCATCGATCCAGACAAAGTCTATGCCGGGGGCCTGGGCCATGCCTCTGAAAATTTCATTGAACCTACTATTTTAAAAGACATAAGTTTTAATGATGAGGTGATGAAAGAAGAAATCTTTGGTCCTATCCTTCCGGTCATTCCTTTTGACGATCTCAACCAAATCATCTCTGAAATTAAACGAAGGCCTCATCCACTGGCCCTCTACGTCTTTGGAAAAGATGAAAAGAAAATCGCTCACATTTTAGAGGAGACTACTTTCGGCGGTGGGGCCGTTAATGAAGTGGTTATGCATCTCTCTAACCCTCGTTTGCCTTTTGGTGGAGTTGGATCAAGTGGCATGGGTGCCTATCACGGAGAACATGGTTTTAAGAATTTTAGTCACTATAAAAGTATTTTGAAGAGAACCTCTTGGTTTGAACTTCCTATCAAGTACGCTCCTTATACAAGTTGGAAACAAAAAATCATTCGACTTCTTCTCGGATAATTTTAAAGTATGACTTTCTCATACTAATGCAGTTATCATTATGGCGTTAGATAGAGGAGTCCCTATGAAGAAAGTTAAAAAGAACCTTAAAGATCTTGTTGCTGCTAATTACAGAGCACATACCCATAATGATTCACCCTACGCAAACCTGAGATATAAGTTTTCACCAAGAAAACTCGAGGAATTTATCAATGGCCTTTCAGAAAACGAAAAGGCCGAATACTTCGCCTACTGTGAATCTCCCCATGGTAAACGTGAGGTGCGAGAACACCAGGCCAAAGAAAGACAGTCCGCACGTGAAAGGGCCCTCATCCGTAAGGAGAGAATTTTTGAGGAGAGGCTATCTAAGCTCATCCTCAAAGTCGGAAAAACTAAAGAGCTCAGTCAAAGACTCGCTCAGGCAAGATCCCTCTCTTTAAACGAAATCGCCGAGTCCCTCATTATTTTCCCTGAGCACCTCCCATCCGGCCATAAGGCGCCGGCCCTGACACTGGCAAGGAAGCACTTTAAGGCGATCCTCTTAGATAAAGAGAAAGAGTACCTAACGTATGTGTGGGCCGATACTTCGATCCCGCTTGAAGTTTGTTACAGCAACACAAACCCAGTAAGTCATGGACAGGACACGCTACTGTCTTGATGGAGCTGTATAGTTTCTAGACAGTCACTGATAATATATTCCAAAAGGAACTAAAGAGCCTTCCAGAAGGCTAAAATGACTCCACTAGGGAGTTATATGCATCTTCTTCTGACCATTCTGTGCTTCACCTTTTTGACGTCACTCTCCTATGGTAAAGACTGTGATGTGAGACCCGTCAAACAAGGAGGGCTTGCAGTCTTTAAAGGGCAGAAGATGTTAACTTCGCCTCAATATACTATCCCTGAACTCGCCTACGAAGACTTCGAAGACCTCATTAAGGCCGGAGACTGTCCGGACTTTAAACCTAAGACTTGCGAAATTATCCCATTCGGTACCGAGGGACTTTTTGTCATAAGAGATGGAGTGCGAGTTTCTGATGCCTGGGACAATATGCCGGAATTTGCTTATCACTCACTCGTCCGGTTAGTTGATATTGGTTATTGTTCGGTCCCTAAACCTCGTGAATGCAAGATTACAGCTTTGAAGAATAAAAAGTATGCCGTCTATAGTGGAGGGAGAAGAATATCTCAACTTTGGGATTATACGGTTCATGTGAAAATGTCACTCAAGCGTTTTAGGGAGTATGGGTATTGCCGATAGGGCGTATCTCAAAGACACGCCCTGGAAATTGAAGTGATTACTTGTTTCCGTGAACAACAGTGCAAAAAGAGTTATAGATAAGAGATACAAAAGTCTCTCTGTCTACCGTGCTAATTTCTGAAATTTCGCCATTTTTTGCTGCTTCATAAATCGACTCATTGTTAGATAATGGAATGATAAAGAGAATGTTACGGCTACAGGCTTCCCCTTTTATTTCGCCAACCTTATTACTTGTAGCTGTGATAGGACGATGGCTTGAGCAACTGGCAACAAACAGTGACAACGACAGAACGAGAGTAGTAACTTTCATAGGACATCCTTTTTTTCTAAAATAGCTTTATTTATTCAATTGAGTTATACCAATTTCAAAGGCTTCACTCACAACCTTCTTACTTAGGTCAAAAGTCTTATAAAAACTCCTACCGTTTTCTGAATACAAAAATAAAACTTCATCGCTATTAACGAGTTCTACACCAATTTCACGATCGATATTGGAAACAATGGTTGTGTTGGAAAAGTTTTGAAAATCAAAAAACTGGATAGTCCTTTGATCTTTAGAGTCGAGACTTCCATCGCCGTTAGAATCTTTCTCGAGAATTTCAAAAGCTATTCCTCGGCCAATTTTTTTGTCAGTTAATATTAGGTTATTATTCGTCTCCCAAAACCAGCTATTTTGTTTGGTCTTAGTATTTACCAATAAATAATTTCTAAGATTTGATGAATAATAATAACCGCCTGATTTCAAGTTTACGACAGATTGACCTTCAGGATTATCATCAGAAGATAGCGGAATAAGAATTAAATCTGTACCTTCCATTTTCTGCGGTTGACCGAGTCGCAAGTGTTCTGTTTTTTTGACCTTATCATTCAAATTTATAAGATCTGGAGCTGGCTTTTGATTAGTTTGAAACATTGTAAAGGCACTAAAAATCATTACCCCTAAGCCTACGACGGCCAGAAGGAGGATGAGAATGCCATTAAACCGCCAAATGAGAATGTCGTATTTATTAAAAATTTGGTCCATAGATCCTTCGATGTTAAAAAATTTCTTTTCTATATTAAAGCTAATTAAAATAAAGGCCAACTTAAGATATGAAATATTATTTCGCTGAACAAGACTTTGGGATAGGAATACATTCCATGGCCTGTTGAATGGAGGGCTGAACAAGATATATTTCTTCTGCCCTGAACTCATCAGTACTGTGAGCAAAGTGAGCACTTCCTTTAGATTTTCTACCTGTTCCCTCACTGATCATTTTCTTACCATTGCTATTTTTAGGACGGCAGGTGGAAGGGATGTTTGCAAATAAAAAGGCCTGCCTTTCTAACTCACTAGAGAAGGGATTCATTTCCAGATATTTACCAACAATCTTAGCGGACCATATATCGGCCGTATCCTCACCGATCGTTGAGCGAGAAAAGGAACAGTCGCTATTATCTGGAACATTAAAATCTTGCGCATTCTTACCTTTTAAAACTTCGAGGCAAGAAAACTGACTCAATAACGGATAATCTGCAGGGGGTTGTCCTGCTAATTTTAGACTAATGTGACCGGCCTCCAATGCCATTTGAATTCTCTCAGGGCCCGCATCAAATCGCTCTTGCCTTGGTGAATTGGCCATATATTGAGAAGGACCATTTAAAAATGGGAACTCTTCTGAGGCACTAAATGCAGAATGATTCTTGTCATACATATGATGCATCATATGGCAGTGATCGATGGCATGGGCCAGTTCATGCGAAAATAATCTTACTAGGTTTGTTTTTGGAAGTTTGAGATACCCTGGACAGATGTCTATACTGTGGCTTGATCCCTCGTATGTTCCATTGGGACGAGAGCTATTACATTCAGATAGGCCCTTAAATTCCACAGTTCTAATTCTTTCATACATATTTCTTTCATAGGAAGACAGCTGTGAGATGTCTTTACCTTTAGCGATCTCATCGAGCATCATCTCTTTTACTTCTTGGAAAGTAGCTACTCCATAATTTCTCTCAGACTCTGTAATTTGATTTTCTCTAATCGGACTACCTCTTAGCGTGAGATTAGGGATATGCTTCCCTCCCCCAATATCAATAAACTCATCGTTGGAGCTCTCAAAGAGTTCACAGTTTACTAGATCTTTAACCTGGCACGATTTCAAAGGTGTTCTGATGACTCTGTCGACGGCCGTCTGCAGATGATTAACGAACGGAGACACCTGGTCATCATTAAGTGAGCAATCTGTGCTGGCAGAAGCAAGATTAAAGCTAAATAATAGAATCAACGACAAGGCTCTCATTATGATTGCTTATCGGATATTCTAACTTGATTATTAAGCTGTGATTATTGATGCAATTGACTTAAAGAAGTAAGCGTAAGTACTCAAATATCCAATACTAACAGACAATTATGCCAGAGTCAGGAAAGGATCCATGCCCGAACTACCCGAAGTCGAAACCATAAAATCCCAACTCTCCCACTATCTCCCCTTTAAGATAGTCTCCCTCTCATCAACCCCACAATTAAAGCAAAACATCCTCCATACAAATTTAGATCTCATTGGCAAAACCCTGATCGAGATTAAACGTAAAGGAAAGATGCTGGACTTTATTTTCGATGATGGCTCTCACCTCCTAAGCCACCTCGGCATGACCGGTACCTGGCTTATTGGTGAAGAGATTAAATCTGGGAAACACACACATCTAACTCTCAAAGGAAAGAAACATACCCTCGCCTACGATGACCCACGTCGCTTTGGACATATGTATTATTATTCGGCGGAAGAGGCGGCGAAGAAACTCGCTGAACTCGGAATGGATCTTGCTGACCCTGATTTTAACTTAGAGTACTTAACCCAAGCGATTAAGAGCTACCCAGAGAGAGCGCTTAAAGTGACTCTTCTCGATCAAAAACTGTTCGCAGGTTCGGGTAATTATATTGCTAATGAAATTTGTGCCCGCGCAGGGATTAGACC
>JAEYUK010000316.1 GCA_023432655.1 Pseudomonadota bacterium
GATCTTACTATCGGAGACAGTTACATTCTGCGAGGTGAATCTCTCCATCACCTGGTTAATGTCGTGCGGGTTGAAGCTGGAGAAGAACTCTTGCTTCTGGATGGTAGAGGTCTGATGGTTTTGACGACCATCGAAGCCATAAGTAAAAGAGAGCTTAAGCTTCAATTTAAAGAGCAATATAAAAGAGAGCAGAGCTATTTATTTGATCTCGTTCTAGGAATGCCCAAAAGAGAAGCTTTAGAGCTTTGCCTGAAAGAGGCTACCGAACTGGGCTTTAGAAAAATTTATCTCATTCGTTCAGATTATTCCCAGATGCGCTTTCCTGAAAAAGATCGCGCAGAAAAACTCCTTATTTCCGCCATGGAGCAATCCAATGCTCCTTATCTCCCTCAAATCATCGAAACAAACTGGGATGAAGTACCATGGGGCGAATATGGGGAGGTTGTTTTAATGGATTCCCAGACAGCTCAAAGGGAGAAAGTTTCAACAAGTGATTTAGCTTCTAAGTTATTGGTGGTGGGTCCTGAAGGAGGTTTTTCTCCTGAAGAACTTTTAAAACTTCATGCAGTGAAAGGAATAAGGATTATCAATCTACCTACTCCCATTTTACGAACACCCACTGCGGTAGCGGTAGGGGCAGGCTTAATGATCCAAAGTTTGCTTAAGTGAACTTTGGCCTGATATGATTAATAGGTAAAAGGAAACCAATATATGAACCTTGAAGAAATTAAGAATAGTAATAAAAATTCAACCATCATCGATGATATTGATTTTGATTTCAAACCGATAACTTCTGGTTTGGGTTTTCATCATCAGAAAACTACTGAGGCTAAACCGATTTTTACTGAAAGAACCGTTGCTGTCGCTCCCATGCCGCAGCCTTCGGCAGCTCCTAAAAAAGAAATGAACATCTATCAGAATGACTTATCACTCTTCTACGGACAGACTCCACCTGAAGAAGAAGTTATTCGTGAAACTAAAGTTGAAGAGAAAAAGTATTATGCTTTAGCTTCCAAAGGATCGCGAGTTACGGCCTATTTAATGGATTTGTTTTTTGTGGCCTCCATCTTAGGTATTGTACTGACGGTGATGGCGAGAACTATTAGAATGGATCTTATGGATGTTTGGTCCCAGTATCCGAATGAAATTACTCCTTTGGTTCTGACTCTTTTTTGTGGATTCTATCTGATCTATTTTTCTATTTTTGAGAAAACCGGCCAATCCACACTCGGTAAAAGCATTATGGGGTTAAGAGTTGTAGGTCTTGATGATAAGCCACTTTCTTTGATTTCACTCTTTGCCCGCTCATCAGTCAGCCTGTTCAATTTTATTAGCTTAGGTCTTTTTTCCTATTTCGATCTTCAAAATAAAATTGCTCAGTCAAAAGTCATCAAGGTTAAATAATGTTTTCTCCAGCACTAGACAAATTTCTCTCTGATAACGAAGGTAAGCGGATTGTTTTCACTAACGGCTGTTTTGATATTCTTCATCGTGGCCATGTGACTTATTTGGCCGAAGCCAGAAAATTAGGTGACCTTCTGTTTATTGGTTTAAATTCAGACGCCAGCGTGAAAAGACTGAAAGGACCAGAGCGGCCAATCAATAACGAAGCTGACCGCCAGTATGTTCTTTCCCAGCTAAAGTCTGTGGATTTTGTTGAGATTTTTACTGACGATACTCCACTTGAACTTATTAAAAAAGTTAATCCAAAAGTTTTAGTTAAAGGTGGGGATTGGAAGATTGATCAAATCGTTGGTGCGAAAGAAGTAATTGCGAATGGAGGAGACGTTTTCTCTCTAAACTTTGTTGATGGATATTCAACCACAAATATCATTCATAAAATTCAGGACACATGAACTTTTCATTTTGTGAGAACAGGAGTGAACTTTTCATTCCTTCTCGCGAAAATTTAGATGTCTTTTGTTTCTTCCAAGTTCCACATTCAGTCTCACTTCCTGCTGATCTATGGTTCCCCTCTCTCTGTGCTTCTTTGCGCCTGAAAAGGGAAGTATTGATATTAGAGCCCGAGATCTTGCAATTTCCATCCTGGGATGCGACCAAACGATGGGTGGTGGGAGACCAGTGGATTTGGCTAGCTCCCCGATCGCTAAGTAGTCTTCAACAGTTTTACAAAGAAAATTCAGCCACTTATGAATTGATGAAAAATCGATTAATCCAGTCTAAATAATTACTTTTTCAGGTTTTCTTAATTTTTTCCCTCGATTATGCCGTTTAATCTTCAATCTATTCCCGAGTCTTTCGATAAGGAACTGAACCTTACCATTGTGGTCAGGTGTTTTGAGAAGAGATTCTTACAAGGAGTACGTTGATGGGCTTAAGAATCAACACCAACATCGCCTCGCAAGAGGCACAGAAGAACCTGAGGGCCAGTAATGGTCAGCAGGAATTAGAGTTTGCAAAACTCTCGTCTGGTAAACGCATCACCAAGTCAGCTGATGATGCGGCCGGATTAGCGATTGCAAAGAAAATTGAAGCCGAAACGAAAGGCTTACGTGTGGCAGGCAGAAATGCCAATGATGCTATCTCATTAGTTCAGGTCGCCGAAGGGGGCTTGAACGAAACAGGTAACATTCTCACGCGTCTAAGAGAACTTTCGATTCAAGCGGCTTCGGACACCGTGGGAGAAGCCGAACGTGGCTACCTTTCACTCGAATATGAACAGCTCGTCCAGGAAGCTGATCGTATTTCAAAAACCACACAATTCGGCGGTCGATCTTTATTGCGTGGTGAAGGTGATGTGATGCAATTCCAGGTAGGCTCTTTCGGTAACGAAGATAACCGAATTGAGTTCGATGCAGCTGCGACCGATGCATCTGCGGAAAGCCTGGGTATTAGCGGAACTAACATTCGTGATAAGGCCGACGCTGTTGATAACCTGGAAAGAATTGACCAGGCCATTAATAAAGTGAGTGCCTTCAGAGCTAATTTTGGTTCGATTCAGTCTCGATTACAGACTAGTATCAATAACATTGATGTGTCTGTATTGAACCAAGAAGCTGCCCGTTCTCGTATTGAAGACGTAGATGTCGCTGATTCAACGGCCAAGCTTGCCTCTGCACAGATTAGAAACGCCGCAGGTGTTTCGACTCTGGCCCAGGCCAATCAGCTTGGTAACAGCGCACTTCGTTTGATTGGTTAATAGTTAAACGTACTAGGTAACACAGTTTTGTTTACTTAAGCCCAAGCTTCTCGGGAGAAAATCCCGGGAAGCCTTTTTGGAGAAATGTTTTGGTTAGCGATAACAAACTCAAAAAAGTAAAAGACCAGGCGACGATAAATAATCTCCTGTTTGGGGCAAAAGATAACAATGCTGAAGTCTTCCTGTGGAAACTGATTGGAAACACAAAACATCTGGGTCTGGTTAGAATTGAATCAATTCGTAAGGCCCGTCGTGATTTCTGTATCGTCCCTGCTGATGGGCAAGAT
>JAEYUK010000091.1 GCA_023432655.1 Pseudomonadota bacterium
GGTGAGCCCTGCAGAGTAGGCCATCTTAATGGCCTTTGCCATCAGCATTCCCTTGATTCCTCCACCCATAGAGAGAGGCTGGCAATTGGCCCAGGCAATTCCATGATAAGCATTGGTGTAGGCCAGACATCCTTGCGCGTAAACGGCTGCACTAGCACAGGTACTTTGAGAAATTGGATAAGCGGCAGGATTGGCAAAATTTCCATAGGTAGTCATTTGCCCTATCGGCATGGCACCCAAACAAGCAGGATAATGAGCAGCATAGCAAGCGGCATAGGCCTTACCACAAGGCTTAGATAATCGATGGGCCACACCTGCACACGTGGTCGTTCCCGAAGCTACGGCTGCCGCGATCCCAGAAGATTCTTCCATCAGGGCCAGCCCCATCGCCGTCCAGTAAATAGCGGTGACGGCCATCATCCATTTTTGTCTACTCTCAAGATACTCTTTGTTCGATACTTCTTCTTTATATCTTTGTGTGAGTAATTCTTTTTGAACCTCACCACCCTGGGACTTTAACTCTGCTTCAACTTTCTTGATGTTTTCGATTCTTTTGTTGTGATCTTCATTCTGCTGCTTGGCCCCAGCAAACTCAGAAAGAATATGGACTAAAGAGCCGGCCATAAAAGTTACGATCGAAGGAATTTTTAGACCAAAACTACACTGCTCAATAATATTGGCACCAATAATGCTGGTAGAAATCCCCAGGATTTGTTTGGCATAAAAATCATAACCGCCCTGACTTTGTGATTCAGAATCATACTTGGCATTTTTTCCGGCATCCGGTGCTTGCTGTCCATACTGCTTCGTAGTCTCTTCGTTGGGAGGCGTGGTTGTCTGAGAATTTGATTGGGCAAGTCCTGTCTGCACAGGAAAAAGCACAAGCTGCAAGCAAATAAGAAATGCTGAAATTTTCTTCATTACATCTATTATAAGCAGAAATTTAAAGAGGCACGGATCGTGCCTCTTTAATCAAGTTTAAAACTACAAGCTACTGATTTTATGAAGTTTCGCTTAATTTCTTTTTTGCCAGAATTTATTGTTTCTTCTTCCCTTTCTTCTTCCGGCCTTTAAGAATTAGCATCACTACCGCCCCCACGACGATCACTGCAATGATGGCCATCATTCCGTCATCATCTGAAGTCTCTTTTCTCTTCTGAGTCTTATTAACCTGGAAATCCATCGCGGCATTAGGGTTGAAAGTCGCATCCGCAAAGTTTGGATCTTCAGCATTTCCCGAGCGAAGACTTGAAAGATCGGTGTTCTTTTTCTGACGGAAAACTCGAAGGGTTGAGACGAGTTTATCTATGACCGGCTGGTAAGTGGCGTACTGATCTTTACTGACCGAGAAGGTCACAGCTACACCCAGGTCTTCTTTAACAGTGGCCAGATAGCGGGTATAAAATCCCGGCACCTCTGAAGCCAGATGAAGAGCATCGACCCATTGGTGGTCATTAATACGAGTGAGTTTGGTATTTTTAGGTTCAGAGACTTGTCTTTTGCCACCAGGAAGGTTGTATTCCTTATTCTTTTTAAGGTAGGCCATGTACTCATCAAGGTTATCTTGTTCCCCTCGGATCTTGGCGGCAAGAATAATGATCGATTCTTTTTTACGGTCAGCGTTTTCACTCTGACAAACATACTCTGATCCTTCCAGGGCACATTCCCAGCCGGCCGGAAGTTCGAACTCACAATATTTACTGGAAAAACGTTTTGCTTCAGCGGTCGTTGTGAGAGCAATAGCAAAGATGAGAGTAGTCACGAACTTCATGAGAATCCTTCATTATGTAAGGTCAGAATTATGTCTTTAATTCTAACCTAAACTCAATCGGTTACAACTGCTTAAAAATTTCCCATAAAAGACAATTAATTGAATCAACTATCTAAAGTTTCCTCGGGCAACGGTGCCCTCTTTTAATTCCTTCTTGGTATTATAACGGTGAGTGATTTTCACGATAGCTGAGGATGATTTACTTTGGATGACTGTGCCGCGAGCGAGCAAAATATTCCCACCAACGTAATCAAATTCGAAGAAATCAATCTTCATCCCTTTTTGAATATCATCGGCGAGTCCCTTATCGATAACTACATACCCTTTTTTTGGAGAGACCTTACTGATGGAGGCTTCAACATCATATTCCTTAAACCGTGTATCAATCTTATTGGTCTTTTTATCTTCAACTCTTCTGATGAGAGAAATTCCAAAGGCCGTGCCTAAATCAGTAGAACGCCCACTGACCACCTGTGAGGCCCGGGCCTCAACTCTCCAATTGGCCCCTAGAGCAACATTGATCCCTGCATACGGGGTAATCCACTCCCGATTTTTACTGTTATAGAGAGCTGTTCTTCCGGTGTAGTAAAGAGGTCTATTGGCCTCATTGGCCTCATGCGGATCATTGTTCATTGAACTCACGCCATCAACTCCGGCCACGAGCGCCAGATACCTCCAGGCCAATGCTCCTTCAAGTTGCCAATAGATCTCATCCGAGAGATCCTGCCCTGGCTTACGGTAACCCACCCGGCCAGTGAAAAAATTATTACTCTTAAAAGCGTAGCTCATCCCGAGCCCTACGGAGTATTCATTTCCATCGTCCCCCAGAATCATTGTTCCATCCGCACCATTTTGTTCTTCGTCATTTGTAAATGGGGTGTAACGGAAGAGTCCTTCCAGAGAATAGTAGAGCCGATCCACTGGTTTGAAGGCATATTTAAGAGAGACGAAGGTGGATTCAACCCCTGTACTGGTTTCAGAGACTTCCTCTTTAGAGGCGTTAAGCATGGTTGAACTATTTTGACGATAGCGAAGTCCACCGCCAATCTGGAGATTTTCGGTCAATCCATAAAGTCCGGTGAACTCGCCCTGGAAACGCTTAAAGCTTTCTCCATCTTCAAATTCAACGTCGTTATTATCCTTATCAATTGACTTGGAAGAAACAAAGGCTTCGCCAGAAATACCTAGTTGATATCCTTTCTTTTCTAAAATTTTTGTGGGAGGGACGTAACTTGTTTGGGCCAGAACTTTCTGGCCCACAAGAAGTGCGAACGCTATTAAAAATAATTTCATCTCATCATTATACGGAAACTATGATTGATTGCAAAAGAGCATTAGATGGCTTCTCAAAACTTACCAAGTCCGCTTCCCGATACCAGACGCCATTGTTCTTGGAGAAAAGACAAATGGATTCAAATGGAAGAGCAGTAAATTCCTGAAACTCTCTTTTCGCCTGCTCGATGGCCATATGGAGTTCAGTACTTTCCTGGTGGCGGCCAATTGTTAGAAAACTTTTCTTAGAGCCTTTGATCTTCTTTTCTCTATCAGTAATGTAAGACTGGCAGATCTCAAATAAAGATTCCTGGCATAGGGCAAGTTCTTCCTCTATCAATGGATTCAGATAGAGGATTTTATTCTTTTTATGTTCCTGAACATCGAGTCCGGTAAAATTCAGGACATGATGTTCAGTGTTTTCAAAATAAAAAGCTTCTAATTCTTCCATTAGTTCAGCTTTCAATTTTTTAACTTCAGTCACCTCAATTTCAAAAGGTGGAATCATTGGCAAATGGAGATAAGGGTTCGTTTGAAATTTTGCATCAAAGCGCGTTCTGAATCGCTCAATGTTTTTAGCAAAGGAATTGTCAGAGAAAAATGTGAGTCCTACAAAAAGCTTGGTATTCATGGGACCCCCTTTGAGAGACTTAGGTCCAAACCTACTTTCAATTCTAGGACGAAGTGGTAAGCAAAACAAATGAAAAAACAGGGGGGTAATACTTCCCCCCTGTTTTGAAGACTATTTTACAGAGTCAAATTGAGCTTTTACCCCAAGTTCTTCTTCAATTCTAAGAAGTTGATTGTATTTCTCCATTCGGTCAGAACGAGAAGCAGAACCGGTTTTAATGTGTCCCGCCCCTGAAGCAACTGCTAAATCAGCGATAAAAGAATCTGCCGTTTCACCGGAACGGTGAGAGATAATCGCTTTGAAACCGTTATCAAAGGCCAGTTTCAAGGTATCAAAAGTTTCAGAGAGAGAACCAATTTGGTTTACTTTAACTGAGATCGCATTGGCCTCTTTGTTATCAATTCCGCGCTTTAAAATCTTCGCATTCGTCACAAACAAGTCGTCCCCTACATTCACTAACTTCTGACGAAGTTTTGCCTGAAAGTTAATGAAGCCTTGTTGATCGCTTTCATCAAAACCATCTTCGATGGAATAAATGGGGGCCAGACTCATGAGGTGTTCGTAATAACCAATCATTTCTTGTGATGTGTATGTCTTCCCTTGAAGTTCATATTTACCATCTTTATAAAATTCAGAGGCAGCACAATCCAGTGAAAGTGAAATATCCACACCGGCCTTATAGCCCGCTTTAGAAATGGCCGTCAGAATACATTCAATGGCTTCGTCATGACTTTTTAAACTTGGAGCAAATCCACCTTCATCACCAACATTAGTGGAATACCCTTTGTCAGAAAGAACTTTTTTCAGATGATGGAACACTTCAACACCAGCACGAAAAATCTCTGCAAAGCTTTTCTTCATGTGGGGAACAATCATGAACTCTTGGATAT
>JAEYUK010000181.1 GCA_023432655.1 Pseudomonadota bacterium
AGGTCAAATTGATCTCGCCCGGATTCGCAAAGATAAAATCGATTGGCTACTGGAAATAGGGGAAGTGAAAAGCTCCCAAGTCGGTCAGGAACAACTTCTTCGAGGGCAAAAAATCAGGCTTCTAAACTCTCAGAAATTTCTCTCAGGAATATTTGGCTTTCGCTCCAAACTTCTGACCTTCTCGCCGTAAATTTACGTTATAACTAGTTCATGATTGAACTCAAACTCGTTACGGATTTTCCCCAGGAGATTATCGCTATCGATGAAGTTGGCCGCTCGCCTCTGTGTGGACCGGTTGTCATTGGTGCTTTAAGGACAGTTGTTCAAGATTACAATCAACTCATTACTCTTCTTCGGTCTTTAAGACGAAATGGCGTGAAAGATTCTAAAGAGCTTTGCCACAATAAGCGAATGAAGCTTTTGGAAAAACTCCAAATCCAAGAAGTCCCGTTTCGTGAAAGAGGAAGTTTTGAATGGAAGGACCTTCAGATGAGTTTTGTGACCTGGAATATGGACCATGATGTGATTGATCGGGAAAATATTTTTCAAGCATCGATGAGGGGTATGAAGGAAGCCGCTCTTTTTTTAAAAGGTGAAAATCATAAGGTCACTCTCTTAATTGATGGGCAGTCAAAACTCAGATGGGAAGGGGAAGCCCCTGATTGGAATGAGCTTCCTATCATTAAAGGGGATGCCAAGTCTTCTCTCATTGGTCTGGCCGCGATTATTGCAAAGGAAAAACGAGATGCTTTCATGAAAGAGATGCATCTCCTCTATCCTCACTATGGGCTCGATACAAATTTTGGTTATCCTACACCTCTTCACCGGAGGGCGATTGAGAATCATGGGCCGTCGCCAATTCACAGGCTCACTTTCAGTAAAGTGAAAGAGTTTATAAACGTGACTAGAAACGTCGGATAGCAGTTTTTTTTGCAAAAAATCCAAAGATTCATTACTCTTAAGGTATGAAAAAATCTTTAAGCCTTCTTCTTGCTGTTGTTTTTACCTCTTCTCTGGTTCTCGCTCCTTCTGCCAAGGCCGAGATCCCCGTGAGAGCTAAGGCGTTCATGACGATTGCCGCCTACGGTACGGCCGGTGGTGCTCTGGTAGGAGCTGCCTCAATGGCCTTTGGAGGAACTTCTCGAAACATAGCCCAAGGGGCATCTTTAGGGCTTTATGCAGGTATTATTTTTGGTGCCTATGTTTTAGTTTCCCATCACAACAAACGCTACGGCAGCTATGATGACAGAAACTCACCGTACTCAGAGTCGAGTGACATTTATAGTGATGAGTATCGTGAGGACGAAGGTGGCTCTGGCCGGAATACCACTCGTGGTGGCTTTTTTGATCGCTACGAAGTGATGCAGGATAAGTTTGGAACAAAAAGAGGAAGCAAAATGCCTCCTCTTCAGATTAATTTTCTACAAATGGAATTCTAGTTTTCGAAAGTTTGATTTCTATTACCGAAACGGGTATTTAGATTCTCAATGTCATCGTTGTCAAAATTCATAAGTTCAGCAACGTAGTCTGCTTCATTGATCGAAAAGAGGCGAAAGATTTTGAGAAATTCAGGCTTAACGTTAGAAAGACTGACGTTGGCCTTACGGTCTTCTTTTAGAAATTTCACTGTTTCAACAAAATGACAGATACCTGAGGAACCGACGAAATCAATGGCCCCTAAATCAATAGTGATTTTAGAACTAGGATTTGAGTCTGCGATGTGCTGGAGCTCATTTCTTAGTGGTAGGGAATGATCGTAGTTTAAATCCCCTTGCATATGAACGATAATGTTTCCATTAGCGTCTCGTAGAACATTGGCCTTCATACTCATGGGGGGATCTCCTTTGGTGGTTTGGCATTTTGCCGGTACCCATATATTTTAGCACGGGAGCGAAGAGGGGTTTAGAGTGGGAAAAATTATTCTCTTAAATACACCAATAGGAAACCTGGGGGATCTTACTCCCCGAGTTCTGGAAGCTTTAACCAAGGGTGAGCAATTCGCCGTGGAAGACACTCGGGTATTTAAGGATCTGTTGAGCCATTTAGGAATAAGTCTGATGGGTAAACGAATCGTTTCTCTTCATGATCAATCCGAGTCAAGTCAGGTAGGAAAGCTGATTGAGATGGCCCTTCATAGTGACCTTTATGTGGCCTCGGAAGCCGGTAGTCCCATTGTCTCAGACCCCGCCTATCCGCTGGTGGTGGCCGCTTACGAACAGGGGATTAAAGTAGAGTCTTATTCTGGGGTTTCTTCACCCATTATGGCACTAGAGCTCTCCGGGCTCCCTCCTATTCCTTTTCAATTCCATGGATTCTTACCCCGTGAAAGCGGGAAAAGATCTAAGATTTTTTCTGAAGTGGGCTATGGAACACATATATTTTTTGAGGCCCCTACGAGGATTGAAGAAACCCTTGATGAGCTCGCACAAATTCGGCCCGAGGTGGAATTGGCCGTCGTTCGGGAATTATCTAAAAAGTTCGAACAGGTCATAAAGCTTAAGGCCAATGAGTGGCCTCAAAAAAAGAGTGAAGTGAATTTTAAAGGGGAGTTTATCTTCCTTTTCCATAGCCGGGATCAAAAAGGGGCTTCTTCAGGAGAACTCAAGGGACTCGCTCAGGAGCTTCTGGATAAAGGGGCAGGACCCAAACAATTGGCAAAACTCTTATCGGAGATTCTTGAGCGTCCTACTAAAGAAATTTATAACGAGCTAACCCGGCAAAAGAAGGACTCTTAACAAGAGATACTTGAGTATAACTTTTATTCCACTTACAATTTAATGATGAAAATACAGGTTCTCGGTGGACATGGTGGTCTTGCTAAAGGGTTTTCCACCACATCATTTTTAATTGATGGGAAACTCTTAATAGACGCGGGGGCCGTGGCCGGAGAGCTATCGGTCACTGAGCAAACTCAAATCGATCATATCCTGATCTCTCACTGTCATCTTGATCACATTAAAGATCTCGCTTTTATTTCAGATAATTGTTTTGGGCTGAAAGATAAGCCTTTTGCTGTCTATACTCATGAGACTGTGAAGAAGATTCTTAAGACCCATTTTCTGAATGATATCATCTGGCCTGATTTTACCGTTCTTCCGAATGAAAAAAAACCTACGATGGAGATTCATTCGGTAGCTCCTGAGATTACTTTTACTCTGGGTGAATACAAAATCACTCCGATTAAAGTCAATCACGCCCACGATGCCATGGGATTTATTGTTGAACATAAAGACTCCGCGGTGCTTTTTACACTCGATACCGGCCCTACTGAACGCATTTGGGAAGTGGGGAAAAAGTTTAAAAACCTTAAAGCAATATTTACGGAAGTAAGTTTCCCCAATAGCCTGGCCAAAGTAGCGGAACTTTCAGACCATCATACGCCTGAGTCTATTGAGCAAGAAATTCTAAAAATGCCGCCGAAGATTCCGATCATTCTGACTCATTTAAAGCCGAACTATCAGAATAAGATCTTAGAAGAGATGAAAGAAATTGCTCCAGAGCGGATCATTGTCTTAGAGAATGACGGTCAAATTTTTGAATTCTAATTGACGATTTTATTTAATACCAACGGCGGACGTGTCACTAGTTCCACGAATCTGAGGTGGCTGTTGATTATTAGGCATAGCTCCCATGCCACCGCTGCCTTTTTTGGCAGGCTTGGCCGTAGTAGGGGTGAGGAGATCAATATCAACGCACTTTTTGTCTTTTTCATCGCCTTTGCTGATTTCACCGCATACTTGGTATTTAACAGTTCCACGATTTTGAATAATCTCAAGCTGATCTCTGTGAACTGCAGGAGTTGTCGCTTCTCCTTCTTCCGATCCCTCTTCAGGCAGACCTGCCACTTGAATCGCCGGAGTGGTGGTAGCTTTTTTCCAGCCTTCTATTGGTTTAAAATCACCGCTTCCTTCAATTGACCAATTAAAATTCCAGCCGTCATTTGGTTCACTAATCTTGGCGATCACTTTATAACTTTTTACATCGTTATCAGATCTGGTCACTTCCAGTGTGGGTTTGGCAACTTCTGTGGGAGTGATTTCTTCTGCTTTCATTTCGGCCGTGCAATCGAGTTGTAATTCTGCAGACTCACCAACTGTGCCTTTGATTTTAACCGCTAAAGGCTCTTTAGTGATTTCCTTTGAGGTTTCCTTGAACTCAACACTATTTCCATCAGAATCAGTAACAGAATATTCACAAGAGATTTCATCTCCAGTGCCGTTTGTACAGATGGCCCGCTGGCAAACATAGACATTGGGTTTCGGATCCTCAGGCTTTTCTTCCTCATGTTCTTCAGGAGGGGTGACGGTTAATGGAGTTCCTCCGCAGTACTGTGTATATTCTTGGGGAGAGTTCTTTTGGAGGTTAACCACATAGTTACTGTAGTAATCCCGAACCTGGGAAGGTGAAGAAGTCATGCGGTCAAACTTACCCTCGGCGTGATTTCTGATTTGTTCAAAGATCGTGGTGTCCATGGCAAATTTTGGATCTTCGCACGTCACTGTTTCTGCCATCATTTCCATCATTCCGTAACAAGTCTGATGGGGCTGCATGTACTTAAGATAGTCTTTGTTAAAATTATTTTTTGGATCAGTACATAGGCATGACTTAAAGACCAGTTGCTGAACACCTTCAAAAATGGCCGGCTTCTCGGATAAGGCCTTTCGCAAGAATCCTAAACGTGTGGACACCGAATCCTGCTCAGCAGATTCTTTTTCGCTTAAGGCTTCCCGCATACAATAAAGGGCCGAATTATCGGCTTGATTGACCCCACGAGACGTCACTCCGGCATCAACACAGAAGAGGGTATTATCCGATTGTTTTTTATATCCAAAGAGGGCAGGGTTACAGGTAATTTTATTTTTCCCCAGGCAGTCGCTGGAGGTAGCATAGGCCATCGTTTCAGGAGGGTAACGGGTGGCATTCACTCCGTCGTTAATGTGGTTGGGATGCACACAAATGGATTTTTTTGTAACTGTTCCATCCGCTAATTTCGTTCCCTTAAGTGACATACGGGAGATCCAGCCGGCATAAATACAAACGTCAGGTTTTTTCATGAGGTTTGTAAAATCATCTGCGATTTTTTCAAAATCCCGGGGCGATCTCGCCACTGGAACGGCCTTCGCTGCATGGGCTTCGGCCATCAGGAGAGATTTGAATTGCTTTAAGAGCTGGGTATATTTTTCGATTTTTTTCTGATCAGGATGAGTAGAGGTGATTTCTTTCTCGTACTTCCCTTCAAGTTCCACCACCAATTCCATCACTTTAATGATGAAGCGGTCTTTTTCTGTATCTGATAGATGGACAAAATCCGCATGCTTGTAGGGCGTGCGGGCCTCGGCGCCAACTATAAAAAAGCAGAGAATTAAGAGTAAGGGAACTTTAAACATATTCTACCTTAGGGAACTTATCGGAATTTCCTCCCATTCCTTGATTCCAAAGATAAGGCCTTTTGATTAAACCACAGACAATTTTGACAGCTCTTTGTTTTTAGATCGCGTAATTTCAGTAGCTTAAGCCAATGAAAATAATTTAAGGAATCCCCACTTTTTCACGTCCTTTGCCCCACTTAGCTGGCATTTTTCTTCTCAAAGCCCTTACACTCTTCTAAGATGTGGTCTTTATTATTCTTAAAAGGAAGGGATTACTATGGGCTGGTTTCATCAGGTCAAAAATCCAAAACTTAAAAACGTAAAGAAAGTTGTTTCAAATACTCCTGTGGGCCTTTGGAAAAAGTGTAACCAATGCGGAGAAATACTTCAGACTGAAAAACTTGAAGAAAATTTAAATGTTTGTCCTCTTTGTGATTATCACTACCGGATTTCCGCTTATGAGCGGATTGCTGTAATGACTGATGAAAATAGCTTTGAGGAAATTAGCCCTGATCTGATTTCTAATAACCCGCTCCAGTTCCAGGATAAATTGCCCTACGTCCAGCGTTTAAAGAATGCGATTAAATCAACTGGCATTAAAGACACTACAGTTTGTGGCACGGCCACGATTGATGGAAAACCAGTGGCCATGGCCGTGATGGACTTCCGTTTTATGGGTGGGTCAATGGGGGTTGTGACCGGTGAGAAAGTGGCCCTCGCCATGGACATTGGCTTTGAAAAGAAAATTCCTGTAATCGTTGTTTCTTGCTCTGGTGGTGCTCGTATGCAAGAGGGGATCCTTTCCCTCATGCAAATGGCCAAAACATCAGCTTCACGTGCTCGTCTGAAGAATGCAGGCATTCCTTACATTTCCATGCTGACTGATCCTACCACTGGTGGAGTGGCAGCGAGTTTTGCCATGTTGGGTGACATCAATATATCTGAACCGAAGGCCTTAATCGGTTTTGCTGGTCCCCGTGTTATTGAGCAGTCGATTCGTCAGACTCTTCCGGAAGGATTTCAGCGCTCAGAGTTTTTAAAGGATCACGGTTTCATTGATCGTATCATCCATAGAAAAGATCTTAAAAAAGAACTTGGGTTCTTTGTTAAAATGTTCTCACCTTAAAATATGCAGTCGTTACTAAGTATGATCCTGGCCAATTATGGCCAGGAAATCATGCGTCCCGGGCCTGAGAGAATTGAGAGGGCCTTAAAAGATATTCTTCCCCATTTTTCGAAGTCAAAGGTTGTGATCATTGCCGGCACAAACGGCAAAGGGGAAACGACGCTGAGACTTTCTAAGCTCCTCAAAGCTCACACACACTATGTGTGGACATCTCCTCATATTGAAAGAATCACCGAGCGCTTCCGGGATGAAAAGGGTGAAATCTCGCTTTCAGAATTAAAGGCCTTGGTGGAATTCTGTCATCAGAAAGCACAGGCCGAAAAATATGAACTTTCATTTTATGAATTTCTTTTTTTCGTTTTCTGTACCTGGGCCTCAAAAAATCCGCCAGAGTATCTTTTGTTAGAAGTGGGGCTAGGAGGAAGGTTAGATGCAGTTAATGTTTTCTCGGCCGATTTGGTACTTCTTCCGAGTGTATCCCGGGACCACCAGGAAATATTAGGAAGACGGTTTGATCAAATTCTTCATGAGAAACTCGGGACACTCAGGGGCCGCACTACTCTCATTCATTTTTTACACAGTCAGTATTTAGCGGAGCTTGCGACGAGAGAGGCAAGCCGGGTGGGAGCAGAGGTCATCGGTCTTAAAAATATTATTTCGGTGCCCGAGTATGATTTCTCGGTACGGAATGAAGCATTGGCCGGCGCAGCATACTGTCATCTGCTTCATCAGGATTTTATCCCTCAAAACTGGGTCAATCCTGTGAGTCTCCTCGAATTTCGAGGAGAGGTTATTAAGAAAAAACATGAATGGATTTTTTTTGGCTCCCATAATGTAGATGGAGTGCGAAAACTTATTCAATTTTTACACTCTGGGACTTATACTTTTTCTAGACCTCCATACGATCTGATTGTCATGGCCTTCTCTAAAAGAAACCTGCAGGATGTAAGGGTCATGTTGAAGATGGCAAAACAGGCCCGGATAGGGAAAATTGTTTTAACAGTTTTTGATCATCCTAAGGCAATGCCTCAAGACGTGATGGAGTCAATTTCACTTGAAGAAGGTTTAGAGTTTGTTCAAAACATTGAATCCTATATTAACGAGCAAAACGAAAATCTTCGGATTTTGGTTGCTGGCTCTTATTATTTTATCGGTCACGTCCGAAGCCTCGGCTGCCTCTAATACTCCTCAGTTGACTCTGGGAGATAAGCTTTCCATCTATTCTGATAAGGCCTACCGGAAGAATAACGGTCGTTATTTCGAAGCTGTTGGAAATGTTGTCATTATCAGTGAAAAAGATACCGTCTACGGTGAGCTGGCCTCGATGGACCAGGACACCATGATGGTGAAAATTGAGGGGAACGTACGTCTCATTACTAAGGATATGACCCTCTATGGCTCCCATGTGGAGTACAACTTAGCTACCGGTGGGGCCACGATCCGAAATGCCCGCATTCTTACCACCTCATTTAATTTAGTCGCGACTAATCTCGTAAGACTAAACGAAAAAGAATATCTCGCAGAAGAAGCGGAGTTCACGACCTGTCGGGATTGTACAGAATCATGGTCAGTCTACGGGAAAAACATCAAAGTCCAGATGGGCGAGTATGTTGTGGTTAAGCATGGGCTCTTTAAGATTAAAGGGATTGACGTCATTTACGTTCCTTATATTGTGCTTCCCATTCTGACGAAAAGAAAATCAGGGCTTCTTATCCCTCGAATTTCTAGCCGGCAGGGTGAAGGGCTTTCGTTTGAGCAACCCATCTTTTGGGCCATTGATGATCATAAGGATATGACTTTTAGTCCTACTTTCTGGGCCGAGAGAGGCTATGGCGGTGACTTTCAGTACCGCCAGCGTTTTGATGATATGACCTGGTTTGAAACTTCGAATCGCTTATTGAATGACACTATTTATGAGCCGGGAAAGAACAATCAGGACAAGTCCGGTGGAGAGTTCTTTCGCTATTTTACAGATATTGAATCACACCAATTCTGGTCACCAAATTTGGTATCGCACTTTCGTTATACCGGAGTACGTGATCTGGAAATGATGTATGATAACCCTCAGTTTACTGACCCAAGAGTGTTAGGGAGTGACTTAGGGCTTGATGGTTTTTTAAATTACCGTCAGGAACTTTATACCATGGGCGGTGAGGCCCACTATCTTAGAAATCAGCTCTTTAGTGATGCCATTGAGTTTGACCGCTCTTATGTTCAGGTCATGCCACGCCTTCATCTTAACTCTGTTCCGTTTTCCCTTGTTCAATCCAAAACTCCATTCCTTCAGCATATTGCAGTAGGTGCAGACAGCTCCTTTATTCGTTTCCGACAAGTGGATGAAGAAGATGACACATTTATAAGGAATGCTGATCGTTTTTCCATTAATCCTTATGTCATGTGGCACATGTTATCCTGGGGACCAGTAGGACTTAAAACTCGCTATACTTTTGACCAGCAGGCCTACCGTTTCGCCAATGGTGACGAGCCAGCTTTCGGAAAAAATGCCGGGCTTGTGCAAACCGAAATCAGTTTTACGATGGATCGGGTTTTTGGGCTCGCCTACGAAGAAAAAATTCCGCTGAAATTTATTTCTGAAAAAGACCTCGAAATTCTAAGGGAAGGAAGACAACAGGGCCTTGCTC
>JAEYUK010000282.1 GCA_023432655.1 Pseudomonadota bacterium
GATTGGCATTGCTCAAAGTCAGGCCACGCATTTATTCGAAACAGCTTTTTATGAGAAAACCCTTTCGATTCGTCGGCAGTTAGTGTCGCCGGAGCTTGATTCTAAACAAGTTTTTGCCTGGATAAAAACTGAAAAAGAAAACATGACGGTTTCTAACCAAAGAATCCATCTCATTACGGGTGAAGATGATCTGGTCGTGGGTGCTAATGGAATGAAAATATTTGTAGATGTGCTAGAAAGTAACGGAAACGTAGTCACTTGCGAAAGACCGAAGAGGCTTCCTCATCATGAGCCAGGGTCTGCGTCTCCCCATCTTTACGCTTTTCTTAAAGATCATTTTGCCTGGAATTGATTCGGGCCTTCAGATTTTTTAGCCACCCCTCTTTGCCGGGACGATCAAAAGGGGTGCCAAATAATTTTTTTCGAAAACTTCGATTTGATTCATTTTGAATAAAAGATTTGAGTTTTGCCTTAGGCCAAATAAAAAGCCATTCTTTTAAATAGGTGTAGGAATCTTTGAGCTTTAACTCTCCTATCACTCTCAGCAAAGGTTTTCGATTCCAGGGACAAACATCCTGACAGATGTCACAACCAAAAATTTCTCCACGGGATTTATCAAAACCAAGAGGAGCATCTGCTTCTTTAAAGATTTCTATGGTGAAAGTGGAAATGCAAAGAGGCGCATTGATTGTTCTTGTTTCGATATCAATCGCATCGGTTGGACAGGCATCAGCACAGGCCTTACATTGTCCACAATGATCAACATCCTGTGGAGTCACCTCTAATGGAAGCTTCTGGTTTAAGAGAATGCTCCCAATAATAAAATAACTCCCCTCTCTCCGATTGATCAGCATGGAATTTTTTCCAAACCATCCAAGCCCTGCCCTAAAGGCCAGGTCTCTTTCTAAAATTGGTTGAGCATCCAGGGAGTAAAAAGATTTAAGATCGGGAATATTTAAAGACTTGATGATTTCATCTAGCCTTGTCTTGAGGGCGCGGTGGTAATCTTCGCCTTCAAAACCTAGGGTATAGGCCGCCACTTCATAATGTTTTTCATTAAGAAGCCATTTTTTAGCTTCCTGATAACTGAAGAGAAAAACTAGCGCCGATTGAAATTCAGGGAAAACATGCCGAAGGTCCCTTCTTAGATCCTTCCGATGGTCATTTAAATAAGTAAGTGGCCCGTGTAAGGAGTCTTCGGTCCATTTTTCGTAATACTTAAGTGTTTGAGGAATGGCCTCTTCAGTGTAGCCCCAGTCTAGAACGCCCAGGGCCCTGAGTTTCTCTTCATTAAATAGAGAAGACTTTTTCATTTAACAAATTGGATGATCTCAATGGCACCGGTTGGACATCCCTCCACGCATGCCATATCAAATACGCATTTGTGAACACTAAGTGGATTGATTCTTGTTTCACGATTGTCTTCTTCGGATACTTTATAAATATCAAAGGGACAAACATTGATACAAACCTGGCATGAAGCACAGATATGTGTATCAAGTAAGAACTTTCCCTGGTCCGAAGACACCTCCTGGATCGTATGTTGATCCGTGCTCTTAATCGCAGCAGAGACATCTTTAATGGTTTCTACCCGAATAGAGTTAGTCGTTCCTTGGCGGAAGAATTTCCCGTCTCCGAGAGTAACAACGATCTTGTCACCATTTTGAAGAAGATTTTCTTTTTTAAGTTTATCCACCACTAAAACTTCAAGCTTCGCCAGATCATTGTCTTCGTGAATATTGAAGTAGTAAGGAATAATTCCCCAATAGAGACTCATTTTACGGATCACCTGGAGAGAATTGGTTACTCCTAACACCGATGTTTTAGGACGGAAACGAGTCATTTTGAGACATGAATTACCGCCTTCAGTGATGGAAATAATCCAGCGGGCCTTCGTTTTCTCGGCCACAATGGAAGCTGCCACCTGAACAGAGGCAGTCACACTTGAAATCTCAATGTTACGAAGGAACGGTCTTTCTTTCGGCTTTTTCTCAGCTTCAAGAATAATTTGTCCCATTATCTGGATGGCATCTAGAGGATACTTTCCAGATGCTGTTTCGCCCGAAAGCATCACACAATCCGTTCCATCCCAAATCGCATTTGCCACGTCGGAAGCTTCTGCTCTGGTTGGGCGGGAATTGGTGATCATACTCTCAAGCATTTGAGTAGCAGTAATAACTGGTTTTCCCAGATCGTTACAAACTTTGATCATTTCTTTCTGAATGCCAGGAACAAGATGGTTACCTACTTCAACGCCCATGTCCCCTCGGGCAATCATGATCGCGTCTGAAACCTGAACAATGCTTTCCATGTTCTCAAGAGCTTCTGGTTTTTCAATTTTTGAAATGATTGGAACGTGAACTTTCAATTTATGAAGGAGGGCCTTCACTTCCATAATATCTTCAGCGGTACGAACGAAACTTAGAGCGACGTAATCAATACCTTGCTTAAGACCAAACATTAAGTCTTCACGATCTTTTTCGGTGAAACTTGGAGCGGAAACTTTCACGTAAGGAAGATTAATTCCTTTATTCGATTTAAGTGTTCCCCCTACTTTCACCTGTATTTTTAAAACTTCACGATCTTTTTCAATCGCCTCAGCTTCAAGTAATCCATCATCGAAAAGAATTCGGGCCCCCACATGGGCGTCTTTTACGAGATTTTTATAAAAGGTTGGGATGAAGTTGGTGGCATATTCAGGATATTGATCTTTCACATGAGAAGGACCAATGACCCAAACTTCATCGTCTTTCAACAAAAGTGGTTCAGGAAGTTTATCAACTCTGATTTTGGGCCCCTGAAGATCCAAAAGAATAGCGACTTCCTTTCCTACATTGAGGGAAGCTTGACGGATATTTTTGATGGTTTGTTCATGGGCTTCGTACGTACCATGGGACATGTTAACTCGGGCAACGTTCATTCCTGCCAGAATCATTTTTTCCAACATCTCTGTAGTATTAGAGCTGGGTCCGATGGTCGCAATAATCTTCGCGCGACGGATAGACATAGTTTTGTATCTTTGTATGAGTTAGTAAATTAACTAAGTCGCTTATAATTTTGCATTTGCTCCATCTGATCTTTATGACCCTGTTTGATAGAGGCAATCTGATTTTCATAAGCTTCCACTACTCTCGTTTTTTCAGCTTCATAAGCTTCTTTCAGGCGATTCAACTCGGCCTGCTGAGCAGTGTCCTTTTGGGCCAACTCCTTACTTGTAGTCGCCTTTAGTTCCTTTAATTTAGACTCATAATCATTCGTTATCAACTTTAATTTCGTATCACTTTCAATCTGCATCTTATCAATTTTTTTCTGATAACCAATATTCATGTCACTGAACTTTTTCTTATGCAAATTCTCTCTCTGATCCATCATTAATTGGTGATCTTTTTGATCTGCACTGCGACGGTCCTCAAATAAAGTTCTTTGACTCGCAAGCTGTTTTTCAGTTTGGTCAATTATATTGGCGACCTTCTGATTCATGGTCATTTTAAGATAATCATTGTCTTTCTGATAAGTGGCGATACGTTTCTCATAATCCTGAACTGTGGACTCCATCATTTGGCTGAAGGCACGCTTCATTTCAAAAATCTCTTGAGTCCGGTTTTCTTGGACCTTTTTCATGAAATCCGATTTGTCCTGATTCGATACTTTTGTAACATCTTCAAGACTGGATTTATGTTTTTCTTCCAAGGCCGTCATAGAATTATTAAAAGTCTCTTTCATTTTATCTAATCTGGCTTTTGCGTTATTACGCTCAAGCATGAGCTGCTGCTCATACGCCGTACGATCCAATCGATTCTGATGATCCCGATTATCAATTTGTTTCTGAGCATTCTCTCTTTCGTGGGCGACGGTTACAATTTTATTTGCGTTGGCCTCATTTAACTTGCGCTCTAATTGGGTGCTCGCTTCTGTTGCCTGGTTTTTTAAAGTATCCATGTTGGCAGTATGTTCATCAGCTGCACGACTCTGATAACTGCGTTGGGCTTCTACCAACTCATTTTTTAGATGCTTAACCTTATTGTCATGAATAACCTGATCCTTGAGACCTTGTTGTTTATTCACGACTTCGGCAAACTCACCAGAACCATTATCACGACGTCTTTTTTCGAGCTCGATTGATCGAAGGTTATTATTATAATCCCTACGGACGTCAGTAAGTTTTTCCTGAAACTCTTTATTGGCCTTGACTGAGTTTAACTGCTCAGACTTCACCAGATCGTTATTCCTCTGACTATAGTCCTGAGCAATCGCATCGAATCTTTCCTGATACTTGTTCTGCATGCGGCTTAATCTGTCATCGCTATAGTTTCGCTGATGCTCCATCTCGGCTTCTTGAACTTTTTTAGCCTTTTTAGCTTCAGTTGTAATGTTTTCCCGAAGCTCTGCTCTCTTATGAGCACCATCTTTATAAGCTTCTGTAAGACGGTCTTCCTGAGCGCGAACTAACTGCTGACGTTCTCGATCATATTGATCTTTAATCTGGGCACCGGTTCCAGTCATACGATCCTGGAAGTTTTTTAACTTTTCATCTGTATCATTTTTAATCGCATCTACGTTTTTGGAATACTTTTGTTTCAAAGACCGAGTCATATCTTCGTTTCGATCTTTTTCAGAGAGGTTGGCCTTCGAGTAACTGGACTTGATATCATTTAGTCTTTGTTCAAAGTCATGGCTTTTTTTCAGAGATTCTTCCGTAAAGGTTTGTCTCTCTTTTTCTAACTGCTCATTAAACTTAGAATTTGAGCCCTCCATCGTAGCGAGGGATTTTTCTTTTAAGTTATTAAGATTGGATTGATAGTTACTTTCTAGTTCAGCGCGGTCTTGGATGAAATTATCACGTTGCTTGGCCATCACGTGGTCAGCGCGTTGATTGGTGGCATCGATCTGCTTTTCCGCGGCTTCTTTTGTTTTTCGAGAAGTTTCACGGAAATATTCACGCTCTTTTGCCAATTGCTTGGTGTAATCT
>JAEYUK010000024.1 GCA_023432655.1 Pseudomonadota bacterium
CCTCTGGTCTTCGCTATAACACTGGGAAGCCTCCTCTTGGGAGTCCTCCTTAGCTTGAATAAATATTATGAAAAGAAAACACAGGAGCATTTGAGTGATTTCAAAAAAACTTGGAACCATCTTCAAAGAAAATACCAAGACTAAACTTTGGTGGAGCAAATTGGGATTGGCCCTTATTATTTCAAATATCTTCTTCTTCCTCCTCTTTGGAGGAAGTTCTGAGGCGGTTCAAGAACCAATTGCTCCAGAGGGCTGGGTCGAGGTCCAGGTCAATGCCTCGTTGTCCACCCCATTCCAGCATGGTAAGCGAGTGCTACTTATTAACCGTCAAAAAAAAATTAAACTTGAAGGCATATTGCAGGCAGAAGCGATCGAACAACTGGGAAAGCTCACTCTCTTAGTGAAAGAAAAAGAAGCTGGAACACTCTTTCATTATGAGAACTGGGAAGTCTTTCCCTATTTAAAAGATCTTCACTTTACAGCGACTACAAAGGAAAAAAGTCATGAAATACGCTATTAGCTTTTTACTTAGCTTCAATCTTTACGCCTCACCTATTTATCTTTTTCATGAAGACAATCTCGAAGACGCTCAAATGTTTAAAGAGATTATGATGAGTGATTATCTCATCCCAGAAGAACTTATCAGTTTAAGGAAAAGCCAGAACTGCGAAGGACAAAAGAGAGCAGGCAAATTAGATCTCTGCCTAAAAAACAACGGAGACCTTTTAGTGGTCTCCGTTGATCGAGGATTCATTAACGAATCCCTTAAAATCTTTCAAGCCCCATAGGAGCTAATGATGAATTACTCAGCTTTTTTAGCAGCAGCTTTCTTAGCAGGAGCTTTCTTGGCAGCTGGAGCTTTTTTAGCAGCAGCAGCTTTAGGAGCAGCAGCTTTTGTAGCTTTAGGAGCGCCACCTTCGTGGATCTCAAACTTTGGAGTTGTGCCTTTGTTTCTGTTTGCCGCTTTTCTTTTAGCACCCATAGCTTTGTGCTTATTTTTACGACGAGTTTCAGTGATTGCGGTTCTAGAAGCCATAAATATCTCCTCAAGGAAAAAACTTGTAATATCAAATTTGAAGCTCCTAAATTTAACGACTCGCCTCCTATTTGTCAAAGCCTTACTAGCTTTACCCGCTGCAACATATGCAAATGTCTCCCCCTCAGATCTGATCCTGGCCAAGGGAGAGCAAAAAGAACTCTCTTTCCCTCAATTGAAGAAGTTCTCTGTCGGTAACCCAGAGGTCATTTCCTACAAATTCTTCCCAAAAACAGGTAAGCTATTGGTTAAAGGCAAAAAAGTAGGCTTTACCGATTTAGTGGTCTGGACCAAAAACGGTAAAGAGACACATAGCCTTTATGTCCTCTCTAAACAGAAGTTCCTTAAAACCTTCCAGTTGGCCGACGCTCTTAAAAATCTAAATCTGACTATCGACATTAAGGGCCCCATAATGACCGCATCCGGAACCCTGGCCGACTTTGGTGACTATCTCTATCTACAAAAGATTAAGGCCCAGTTTCAAGAACAAGTCTTTTATAAAATCACTCTCGACCCGAAACTCAGAAATCACATTGTGGGGCAAATCTACAAAAAGCTCTATAGCAATGGAATGAGAAGTGTGAGCTGCCAGGCCGACTGGCTAGATATTCTCTGTTTTTATGAAGGAAAGAATAATGAAGCCCTTTTAAAGCAACTCGCTGCCTTTTACCGAGTCTCCTTTATTGAAGAAGACTCGAAACTGAAACATAAAAACTACCGATTAAAACTTAAACTGATTCAACTTGAAAGAATGGATGGCCGGGAGATTCATATGGGGCTTGATAAGCTCAAGGCTTCTCTTTCAGATCTTTTTGATTTCGGAATGAGAAAACTCATTGATGATAATATAGTTTTCTTAACACAGTCCCGGATGGATCTTTCAAGCCTCGCTGAACCTGAAATTGTGGCCAATTTAAATACGCCACAAGTGATAGAAATAGGTTCCCAAATCCCCTACCAAAATATCGGTGTCCAAGGCGCCACAGTCGTGGCCCCCATCGACTGGCGCTTTGCGGGGCTGAGTATTAAAACGAAAATAACCGAAGCCTACGGAAAACTTCTTCTTGATTATGAAACAGAATTTTCCCGCCCGATCGAACAGGCCATTAGTGGTTCGAAAGAAGTCTCCTCGGCATATCTGGAAATAGGAGTGCCATTAAAGATTTTTCAAATTGGTTTTCAAACCACTACCCGAGGACGTCAGGGCATTCCTTTTATTTCAGAAATCCCCATCTTGAAGCACTTATTTGAATCAAAATCAGATCAAAAAACCTACAAACAAATTTACGGCTATGTCGTTTTAGAAGCGGTGGAATGATGCTGGGATTATTTAAAGAAGAAGAAGAATCCCTCACTCACGAAGGCCTTCTTCAGCGTTCAAGAGAAATTCTGGTATCCTATTTAAATAAAGGGATCGTTCCATCCTGGGAACAATACTTTAAAGAACTGCCCATAATGAATGATGCTCAGGATTTAGAGATCATTAAGAATAATTTTCATAAACTCACAGAATGGACCTTTCTACAGGACATTTTAATCCTGGATGGAACAGAATACTTTTTCCATCATCCGCAAAAATCTCAAGTTCTCACAAAGCGGGGCGAGAAAGTATCCTTTAAAGTTCCATTAACTCTTGAAGAATGGCAACTCTGGTTGGAAATAATCTCCATCCAATTTAAGCAAAATTGGAATGTTTCTTGTCCTTTTGCGAGTTTTTATGGCGAAATCAAAGGCCACAACTTCCGGTTAAGTCTCGTTCATAGTTCCACTTCTCCTCAAGGCCTCTCTAAATTAGTCCTAAGGAGCTTATCTCCAGTGGCCCATCCTTTGGAATCATTTGGAGAGACAGAGAAATTAAAAGAGATGGTCTTTAATAAAAGTAACCTACTTATTGCTGGTTCAACCGGCTCAGGAAAGACCTCGCTTCTGACCACCTTACTTGAGAATGTGAACAAAGATGAACATCTTGTCATTCTGGAAGACACCTACGAGATCTTAAATTCTCACCCTCATCAAACACGCTTTCTGGCAGGGGAGACTAATGAGACGAGTCTCAAAGCTTACCTCTCATACACCTTGCGCCTAAGTCCAGGTCGAATCATTTTAGGAGAGATGAGATCTCATGAAGTGATTCCTTTTCTTATGGCCATGAATACGGGACACACAGGGCTTATGGGGACAATCCACGCATCAAGTGCTGTGGATGCATTAAACCGGGTAGCTCTACTCTTTTCTCTATACTCCGGAGAGGCGAATCTTAATTTTGAGAAGATCATGGAATTAATATGTCGAAACCTTCAATATGTCGTTTTTATGGAGCATAAAAAAGTTAAAGAAGTGATTAAAATACTTGGCTCAGAAAAAGGGATTCCTTTTTATGAGAACATAATCTCAGATCACGAGGGTATATTTAATTTTTAGAGGCCAAACATTTCCACCAGACGCCACGGGCGAACAGCGGTGAAAACACCAATGGGAATAGTCTTAAGAGAACTCTGATTCTCAATATGTGATTCTTTAATCGTATCCCTTAAAAGTTTCTTTAACTGTGAATTAAACCGAGTGAGTGTTTGCTCAGAAACTTTCATCGTCACCAGGTCCTGGTTCTCTTGTGGCCCATCAAAGCTCGAATCAAGAAAAGATTTCACTCCCTTTTCCTGCAAAATGTTACGTAGAGAACCATGGGGCGAAACTTGGATTGAACTTGTAATAAGTAGTTGTACCTTGTTACCCGGCAACCACTTGATGAGCCCCCACTTTTCGAGATCACTAAGAATTTTTGTTGTCCTAAGGGAGTCAATCTTAAATTCTTTTTCAATCTGAAGAGGCTTCATTCCCTCCATTAATAGTTCCAGATAAGAAAGCCTTTGAGGTTTTCTGGCCAAATACTCTTCCTGCTCTAAAGTAAGTTTACCGAGGAGTGCCTCTTTGTTGGCCTCAGCTAATTTAAAGACCTCCCCCATTTCCATTCCTAAGAACTGACAGATCTGATGAAACCTTGAAAGAGTCAAATCCCCCTGAGAAAACAATCTCTTCACACTAGGAACACTTAAGCCTAAATGCTGGGCGAGGTCTTTATACAATATCCCTTTAACTTTCATGAGTTTTTTAAGAGCTTCCATAACTTGTGTCTGTTCAGTCATTCGTATCACCTTTTACCCTTAAAGGTATTATAATTTAATACCTTCAAAACAGGTATTGAATTTTATCAATTTTGATTAGACCCTTAACAAATGAAAAATAAAATCATTCAACATTTAAGAGATATCCTGGAGCCTGAAGAGAAAGTCCTCGCCTTGTGGCTTGGGGGATCGGAAGCTACAGAAAGAGTTGATCAATACTCGGACATAGATTTAGTCATTATCTCTGAAGACCCCACCTTACCTTTTAATTTATTAGAGAAAAAACTCGCAACCACAATTTCTAATCGATTCATCGAAACAAGCGGTCCCTATCTCCAGCGATTCTACGTCCTGGCCGGTACCTCGGAAACTTTTTACCTTGATATAGTGAGCTTTTCTAAAACGAACCCGGAGTGTTATCAGGAATACTTCAATCGAGAGCGACATGGTACTCCCAGAATACTTGTGGACAAGAAAGGCATCCTCAAAGAAGCGGCCAGAAATCCGAAGTACGAACGACCAAATCTCGACTGTCAAAATGAAAAAGGCCGATTGGAAATTATCTACCGGACCTTTCTAAAAGAATCATTGCGCGGAAATTATAGTGATGCCTTTAACTTTTATTTTAGAATTGTTCTCATACTGACTAAAGTTTACAGGACAAAACTTTCACCGGAAAGGCACGACTTCGGTCTGCGCTATACCTACTCCGATCTCCCTCACGAGGAAGCATCCTTCATAGAGACGATGCTAAAAGTCGCTACTCATGAAGAGATGCGGATAAATGCCAAACTTATGTACCACAAAGTTATTAATGAATTAGGAGTATGCTAAATGAAAGTTTTAGTCATTGGAGGCACGCGTTACTTTGGAAAGAGATTAGTTCATCTTCTTATTGAAAAGAATTATGAGGTCACTGTCCTGACACGAGGAAGCCTACCGGAAGATTTGAGTGGTAAAGTTAAAAAGTTAACCGCGAATAGAAGCTCTGAGAAAGAACTAGGTGAAGTAACTTATGGACAAAAGTTTGATGTGATCATTGATCAGGTTTGCATGGATGCTAAAGATGCCTTAGGCGTCGTTAATACTCTCAAAGATAAAACCTCCCACTACATTATGACTTCAACTTTAGCTGTATATGATCTCGGCGGAGACTTAAGAGAAGAAAAATTCTCCCCACTCAGAGATCCTGTTTTTTCTAGTAATCTCTATTCCCAAAACAAAAGAGAAGCAGAAAAAATAATCGCTCAAAATCAGATGCACGCTTCATTCTTGAGAATACCGATAGTCCTGGGTCAGGATGATTATACTGAGCGCTTAGAAAACACTGTCAAAGGGATTCAAAATGGAACTCCACAATCATTCCCTAACATCAACGCGAAATTCGCATTTATATCTTCATCTGATGCTGCCAAAGCTCTCCTGTGGCTCTCGGAAACCAGATACCCTGGGGCCTATAATTTCTCCTCGGAGGCCATCCCTCTTCATGAACTTATTAAACTTATTGAAGATGAAACTAAAACTAAGTGCATTATAACCAATGAAGGGACACACCCATTTGGAATTGAGACCGATTGGTATATGAATGTAGAGAAGGTAAATAAACTTGGATTTAGTTGCTCACCACTTTTGGATTGGCTCAAACCGTTGATACAATTTTATGTAAAAAAAAAGGCCCTCTAAAAAGAGGGCCTTAGGAATTTTAATCCCGTTTAAGTTTTTTATAAGTTACGCGGCTTGGAACATCCGCTTTGTCCCCAATTCGGCGACGAAGATCTTCGTGATAGTCTTCGAAGTTTCCTTCAAACCATGTCACTTTAGAATCTCCTTCAAAGGCCATGATATGGGTACAAATTCTATCCAGGAAGTAACGATCGTGGGAAATAACCACTGCACAACCGGCGAAATCTAAAAGAGCGCGCTCAAGAGCTTGAAGAGTATTAACATCGAGATCGTTGGTCGGCTCATCCAGAAGAAGAACGTTCCCTTCTTCTTTAAGCATCTTCGCTAAGTGAACACGGTTTTTTTCACCGCCAGAAAGTTCCTTAATACGTTTACTCTGATCTTCACCACTAAAATTGAAACGAGAAACGTAAGCGCGAGCATTTACTTCCTTGTTCCCCAACTTAAGCAAATCAAGACCTCCAGTAATTTCCTGAAGGATAGTTGATTCAGGATCCATTTCACGAGACTGGTCGATGTAAGCAAGCTTAACTGTTGAACCAACTTTGAATGTTCCCGCATCAGGCTCTAACTGCCCTGTAATCATTTTAAAGAGTGTAGTTTTACCCGCGCCGTTTGGACCGATAATTCCTACGATACCACCCGGTGGAAGTTTAAAAGATACATTTTCATAAAGGAGTCTATCACCGAAGCCTTTAGCAATGTTGTCCGCCTCGATAACCACGTCACCCAAACGAGGACCTGCTGGAATGAAGAGATCATTGGTCTCATTACGGGCTTCTGTCTTAGATTCAGCAAGCATCTTCTCGTAGTTTTGGATACGAGCTTTGGATTTTGCCTGACGAGCTTTCGCTCCCATGCGAATCCACTCAAGCTCTTCGGCCATTTTCTTCGCTTGTTTAGATTGAGATTTCTCTTCTGCTGCCAGACGATTGGTCTTCTGCTCAAGCCATGAAGAATAGTTCCCTTCCCAAGGAATACCGTGTCCACGGTCGAGTTCTAGAATCCAACCGGCAACGTGATCAAGGAAGTAACGATCGTGGGTAATCGCAATAACAGTCCCTTTATAGGCCTGAAGATGACGTTCAAGCCATAATACTGTTTCAGCATCAAGGTGGTTGGTAGGTTCATCCAGAAGAAGAACATCTGGTTCGGAAAGAAGAAGACGACAGAGGGCCACACGGCGTTTCTCACCACCAGAAAGCACTCCGCAAAGTTGCTCTGAAGGGGGACAACGAAGAGCTTCCATCGCAAGCTCTAAACGAGAATCTAGATCCCAAAGGTTCTGAGCATCCATTTTATCTTGAAGTGAAGCTTGTTCATCCAGAAGCTTATTCATCTCGTCGTCGGTCATTTCTTCGCCGAGTTTCATGTTCACTTCTTCATAGCGTTTAACAGTTGCTACCTGATCGGCCAGACCTTCTTCAACAACTTCTTTAACTGTTTTATTGGAATCGAGTTTTGGATCCTGCTCTAAGTAACCAAAGGTGATTCCTTTATTGGCGGTAACAGTTCCTAGATAATCTTTATCAACTCCAGCAATAATTCTTAAGAGTGAAGATTTACCGGATCCGTTAAGACCCAGAACTCCGATCTTGGCACCAAGATAGAATGAAAGTGAAATATCTTTTAGAACTTGTTTTTTCGGCGGATAGATTTTTCCAACCTTATGCATTCCAAAAATAATCTTTTTGTCGTCAACAACGGCCATGGCACTTCCTTTAAAATTTTAAGAAACCCCATTTAAGCAGAAAGAGTTTAAGTTGTCTAAGAATGAAGCGCTACATTAGAGTTATTAAGTCACCCAATAAAAGAAAAATGAAGGCAAGGTAAGAAGGAAGAAAAAATAAGGATAATAATCCAAGCTTGACTACCGTCAGCTTCTTCTCAAAAAGTTCGAAATGCCATTTTTCTTGAAACCTAAGTTCCTCCATTAAATAGGTGACTTCTTCTTCATAGCTTGTTCCCATTTTTAAGCATTTTTGACAGGTTTCTCGGAGCTTACTCACCAAAGTTAAAAGACTTTTTTGCTTAATTCCCGCCAGCTCTCCTACTCCTGCCAAATGTAAAACTTCAGTTCGGGATAAGGGAACCTTTACCAGTGACTTTAAAATGAAAAGGATTTTCCATAGCTTTCCGATATCACTGAAGTATTTTTTACGAAGGAAAGAAGTAAGGAAGGGAAGACAAAGAAGCCCTAATATCTGCCAGGTGAAAATAAGAATGAGATTCATCGCCTTCATATTTATTTCAACTAGGTTCAGAGCACCAATAATAAAAACCCAGGTCAGAAGCATCATGAATGCCATCTGAAGCCACATACCAAAGATGGCCTCTTTTATTTTTTTTTCGAATTGTCGATCGAGCTGCAAACCTTCACGTAAGAAGAGAAGGGAATCCTGATAATTACCTCCCATTTTACGGGCAAGCTTCAAAAGAATTTCCGTCACTTCGCTGTAGAATTTATAGCGAGGAAGAAGGCCTGGTAAGCCCAGATCCTGACGGTGTTGCCAATGAAATTTCTTGAGCCAGTCTTCCAACTCTTCTCCTGGACATTTTCGGATTATCAAGGTGTTAGATAAAAATCCCCCAGGCTTTTCTACCCATACCACTAAAATAAAAATGAGAATCATATAAAAGAGTAGCTGCATTCAAAAACCTCTGAATAAAATTCTCCCTACACTCTTCGTTTCATTGACAGTACGCAAGGCATTATCATAGTTTGAACTATATGAATTCATTTCAGAAACAATCCACAACTGCGACTACAGAAACCCATGAGAGTTTCCTGATCACATTTGAAAATAATCTTTTAAAGATGATGGATATTCTTGAAGTTGAACTTTTAATGAAAAAGCTTCAGTTCTTAGGATTAAACTTTGATCCCTTTCAAAATGAAGTAGAAAATGAATGTGTTCAGATCATGGAGCAATTGGGGTTAACTCATCACATGCAAAACCCTTATCTGGCCACTAACATCCTTCTGCGCCTTTTGGATAAAACTGAAGAAAGATTGAACAACCTTAAGCAGTAAAACTGCGGAACCAAACATGAACAAAATCCCTGAATGCCTGATCCATCCGGTATCGATTAAATTATTGCGCCAAGGCCACCCGTGGATCACCGCTGACAATTTCTCTAACCGTTTTCCCCGTCATTCTGAGTTTGTGATTGCGACTGATGACCGAAAACGTCCTATGGCCTTATTAATGCATGATCCTTTCCACAAAAATGTGAAGGCCCGGGTCTGGAGCACTAAATTTCCTTTTGACCGCGAAGCCCAGCATTTTACGGCCAGCATTCAAGGGAGACTGGATCTCGCTTTTGAAAAGAGAATCCAGCAAAAAGAACTTAAAGAGCGGGAAAATTACTATCTTACTTTCGGTGAAGCGGATCATCTTCCGGGACTATTCATCCTTAGGCTGAAAGACCGAGTCTTAATTCAGTTCTATACTGGATTCTGGAACCGTTATAAATCCATAATTCAAACGACGATTCAGGAAGTATTTCCCGAAATTACAGACGATAATATCTGGTTTCAGCTGCGAGGTGAAACTAAAGAGCTTCAAAAGCTTCCACAAAACAGTGTTGATCAGGGAAGAAGAGATGAATTTCATCTTTCAGAATTCGGCATTCAGTATTTAATTCGGTTAGGAAGTTCTTATGATCATGGACTTTACACCGACATGAGTTCTATCCGGCACAGTCTTTCTAAAATTGTTAAACCAGGTTCAAGCTTATTGAACCTTTATAGCTACACCGGTGCTTTCTCCTTATGGGCGATGAAACTTGGAGCAACGGATGTTGTTTCTGTTGATCTTTCTCCTAAATATATCGAGTGGCTTCAACAAAATCTGGGTCTAAACCCTGAGCTTGATCCAACTCAGCACACTACCATGACTTTAAGTGTGGATGAAGCTCTCACCGAGCTTAAAAAGAATGAGAAAACTTTTGACCTCATAATCTGCGATCCTCCTTCATCATCCTCTGACGGCAGTAAAAGAACATCGGCAATTAAAGCTTATAAAGATTTATTGCAAAAGATGGATCCGCTCTTAAATCCACAAGGTAAACTAGTGATCTTTCTCAATACCCATCAAGTGACCCAAGAAAAATTCGATCGTGTTTTGAAAGATTATTTGAGCGAGCTAAAGCTTAATTACAAACTATCCACAAGGCTTCATCTGGGACAAGATTGTCCGACCTTGAAAGGCTTTCCAGAAGGCAGTTATCTTAAAGGCATCATCCTGGAAAAATTATGATCAAGGTAACTAACCTCAGTAAGACTTTTATCTCTCATACGAAGGAGCCAGGTCTCAAAGGCTCTCTGAAAGCCTTGATAAAGCGCGAGAAGAAAACGAAAGAAGCTTTAAAATCAGTGAACCTTGAAATCAAGCAAGGTGATATCATCGGACTCATAGGGGCCAATGGCGCTGGAAAAACGACGCTGGTCAAGATTCTTTCTGGCATTGTTCATCCCACCTCCGGCGAAGCCACCGTTCTAGGCCATAAACCCTGGGAACGCCACAATGAATATCGAAAGCAGATGTCTCTTATTATGGGACAGAAGGCCCAGGTTTGGTGGGATCTTCCAGCAATGGATAGCTTCATTCTTCTGAAGGAAATCTATGAGATTCCTGAAAAGATTTTTAAAGAGAACGTAGAGTTTCTGGCCGAAACTTTGATGGTTACTAATCATCTCACAACTCAGGTCCGCAAACTCTCCCTAGGGGAGCGCATGAAAATTGAACTCATGGCGGCACTTCTACATAGACCGAAAGTCATTTTTCTCGACGAGCCAACTATTGGTTTGGATCTTTCTGCCCAGAGGGCCGTCAGAGATTTTATTAAAAGTTTTCAGAAAGAATACAAACCTATTACGATTATCACTTCTCACT
>JAEYUK010000043.1 GCA_023432655.1 Pseudomonadota bacterium
GAAGGTCTCCACATACTTTTCACTCCGCAGAAGTTTTTAGTACAGGAATTTGCCCTTTGGGTTCTCTTTTCTTCCTAAAGTTCCATTCTGCGCTCAGTTAGAAAAATTGACATTAATCATCAATTCACATGATTCACCTAATTATTGGAATCGGGAATTTAAGTAAGATCAAAGCATGTCTTACTAAGGAGTTTTTATGAAGACAAAGATCAGTCATTTATTGGTTAGTGGGTGCGTGTTACTTTCATCTCTTCCGGTCTTCGCGGGCGACATGATGGTGCGCATGAGAGCAATTAATGTAATGCCGGATGAATCCGGTACACCTTCGGTGGTGAAAGGGGATGTGAAACTAAATAATGCTTCTGTCCCGGAAATTGATTTCTCTTACTTTTTTAACAAAAATTTCGCGATGGAACTTATTCTTGCGACAACAACCCACAAGGCATCTGTCCAAAAATCCGCCCTCGATTCAATTGATCTAGGCGATGTTTCGCTTCTACCTCCAACCTTAACCGCCCAGTACCACCATGAATTCGGAAATTTTAAACCTTACGTTGGTGCAGGTTTAAACTATACAATCTTTTACGGAGCGGATTCAGGTGATATGAGAAGCGTTAAGTATGAAAACGGTTTGGGATATGCTCTTCAAGTGGGTGGAGATTATAAAATCGCAGAAAATACCTATCTTAACTTCGATATTAAGAAATTATATCTCTCAACTGACGTAGAAGTTAAAACTTATACCGGCACAAAAGTAACTGCAGATGTCGATATTGATCCTTGGATCATCGGACTTGGTGTGGGTTTCCGCTTCTAAGTCACCAGCGATCCAACGAACATTCCATGGTAGAGGGCCAGCAACGGTCCTCTACGCATAACTCTCTTTCAATCTTAACTAGTCGCTCTTCAAAGACCAGTGACATTGTCACCACACCATTATTTTCTACGAAAGAAGGTTGGGAGATTTTTAGATAATTATTATCACGCTTAAAAGCGAGATCAGGAGTTACTAAAAACTTATGAATGCGGGTGGAAATAAAATCCACCATCACCGCTCCCCCTGTTCTGCGATAAATATCCACCGAGCATCGTTGATAACGGTCATTCACCCCCGAATGCTCAAAAAAAGGAATATAAGACTTAAGAGCGGAAACAGCGTCCGCTCCCAGGGCCAGAGGAGAAAAAAAAATAAGAAAACTCAGAGATAATATTTTATTCATTAAAAAATATTAGAAAAAGAATAAGAAGGAGTAAAGGATTTCAACTACCTGGGCTTCTATCTGCCATAGATATTCTCTATCCCCTCATCGAAATCAAGTATTGGAAGTAAATCTCAATATGTACGAAGATACCGTAAGTGAACATTTCCAAATAACAGAATTAAGGAGGAATAAATGAACACAATTATTAACTCGAAGTTTCCTGAATTTAAAGGTGAAGTTTATCATAAATCAGAATTCAGAACTGTGACAAATAAAGACATCGAAGGCAAATGGGCCATCTTCTTTTTCTACCCTGCTGACTTTACTTTCGTCTGCCCGACGGAGCTAGTTGATATGGCCGAAAAGTATGATGAGTTCCAAAAAATGGGTGTTGAAATTTACTCCGTAAGTACTGACACTCATTTCTCACACAAGGCCTGGCATGACACTTCTGATTCAATCAAGAAGATCAATTATCCAATGCTCGCCGATCCAACAGCTTCCTTAACTCAAGCACTAGGGGCCTATATCGAGGAAGAAGGTCTTGCTTATCGTGCCACTTACCTGGTTGACCCTGATGGGAAAATCAAGCTGGCAGAAATTCAAGATAACGGTATCGGAAGAAATGCAGATGAGCTTCTAAGAAAAGTTAAGGCTGCTCAATTCATCCGTTCGAACCCGAATGAAGTTTGTCCGGCCAAATGGAAACCAGGAGCTGAGACTCTTAAACCAGGACTCGATCTTGTAGGCAAAATCTAAGTAGAAATTATGTGAGGTGAATTATGTTAGACAGTTATATTTTAGAACAACTTAAAAGTGTATATCAGGCACTGGAAAACGAAGTGACCTTGAACGTGGCAAAATCTAATCATGAGAAGCAAAGCGAACTCATGGATCTCGCCCGAAGCCTGGCATCTACTTCGTCCAAGATTGTCTTAAAGGAAAGCAGTGAGGAGTCACAGATTCCTAGACTAACCTTAGACTATCAGGGTGCTCCGACTGGCATCACTTTTTTAGGAGTTCCTGGCGGACATGAATTCACCTCACTCGTTTTGGCCATTTTGCATGCTGATGGTAAAGGAAAACTTCCTGACGAAACCATTCTGGCACGAGTGAAGAGGCTTAAAGGTCCAATAGAAGTGAGAACTTTTATCTCATTAAGTTGTGAAAACTGTCCTGAAGTTGTTCAGGCCTTAAACATCATGGCCCTCCATCATCCGGAATTCAAACACAGCATGATTGACGGTGGTTTGGTTCAAGATGAAGTCGAGAAGCTTGGTATTCAGGGTGTTCCAAGTGTCATGAGTGGCAATAAACTCATAAGCTCCGGAAAAATTGGACTGGTGGATCTCATTACTAAACTTGAAAAAGAGTTCGGTATCAATGAAGAGGTCGATGCAGCTCCTCAGAATCTGGACCTGGGACAATTTGATGTCGTGGTTGTTGGTTCTGGTCCGGCCGGTGCTTCAGCTGCGATATACTCTGCCCGCAAAGGCCTAAAAACTGCCATTATTGCAGAACGGGTTGGCGGTCAGGTCCAGGACACTAAGGGAATAGAAAATCTCATTTCAGTTAAATACACCGAGGGACCTCAGCTCGCGGCAAAACTCGCTGAGCACATTAGTGACTACCCGATTAAACTTCTAGAGCATCGAAGAGTTAAATCTGTGAGCTCCGGCCCCATGAAGAAACTAGAACTTGAGAGCGGAGAATTCCTTGAAACAAAATCTCTCATTGTAGCAACAGGGGCAAAGTGGAGAGAGCTCGGAATCCCGGGTGAAAAAGAATATCTTGGCCGTGGAGTGGCCTTTTGTCCGCATTGTGACGGACCCTACTTTAAAGGAAAGGATATCGCCGTAATAGGTGGCGGTAACTCAGGAGTAGAAGCGGCCATTGATTTAGCGGGAATTGTTAAATCTGTAACTCTCTTTGAGTTTGCCCCTGATTTAAAGGCCGATCAGGTTTTGGTTAAAAAACTGGAATCCCTTCCTAACGTGAAGATTCACAAAAATGCCCGCACTAGTCGGGTCATCGGGGACAACGGAAAAGTTACCGCCCTGGAATACGAGGACCGAAGCTCCGGGGAACTAAAGCAAATTGAGCTCGATGGAGTATTTGTGCAAATCGGTCTGGTACCAAACTCAAGTTTTATCAAGGACCTGGTGACTACCAACCGTTATGGGGAAATCGAGGTGGATGAAAAATGCCGGACAAATGTTCCGGGAATTTATGCCGCAGGAGACGTAACCACAGTTCCTTACAAGCAAATTATTATTGCTATGGGTGAAGGGGCCAAGGCCGGACTCACTTCTTTTGAAGACATTATGCTTAAGTAGACGATTTCAGTGCCCCGATAAAAACTTAGGTATCGGGGCACAAAACTCACAGTAGTGGAACGATTGGATTTTTGCTACCATTAGGAAAAACCTGAACGGAGAATCAGACAGTGAGAAGCTTAAAAGAGCAACTACTTAAAGCAGGACTTAAGGCCACGCAATCCCCTAATGAGCGGGAACAAATAAAAAAGAAACAAGTCACAGAATCTGTTCTTCATCAGGACCAAAGAAACTTCTGTGAAGAGTGCCAGCAAGTTCGACCTGACGTAGAACTTTATTACCATCACAACCCTACTACGGAAGCGGAATGGATTTGCGTAAAATGCGCGGATCAATTAAAAATTGCCGACACTTGCCGGCAGACGGCCCAGAGTGACACTTCGATTAAGAAGATGTTCAGGAGGGAACACGGAGCCACTCTTTCCCCCTCTGAAATTATGACAAAGAAGACTAACAGACCACGTGGCCCAGTAAACGGCAACCGTTAATGAAGAGAAGAGAATTTGTAAAATATCTTTCTTATTCTCTTCCTCTATTTTCTTGTGGATGCGCTTTCCACTGGCCTTCATTTATCAAAGTCCCTCCTCCTAAAAAAGAAATAACAGAGCTAGATGATATAGGACACACCCACACTTCCAGCACTGAAAAAGTCCTTGATGCCGGTAACGACATCACTAAGAAAAGTGTCAATTTCAATGAAAACTTCGCAGATGATATCTACTGCCAGGGTCACGATGCTGTTCTCCTTGAACGCGTCCTGAATAAGTTCAGGGCCGTCCAAAGATATGTCGGAAATGGGAACTTTAATCTCCTCGGGATGGATGAGTTCTTCTTCTATTCCCGAAGTGCAGCACGAATCGAAGCTGTCACCCGCGAAGAAAAAGATTTTTTAGATCGACTCTTTAACTTTGATGCCAGGTTATATGGTTTCCATGGGGAGAAAAATTTCACCTCTCTGACTCAAAATATTTCAAAAAGTTCGACAGTCAAAGTTCCGTATACTGGACACTTTTTAAGAAAAGGGCCATCCCTTGATACTTACAATAAAATTAGAAAAGATGTTGGAGACTCCATCATTCTGACTTCAGGTGTAAGAGCACTGGCCAAGCAATTTCATCTCTTTCTTGAAAAGGCCCATCAGTCTGAGGGTAATCTTTCAAAGGCATCAAGATCTCTGGCCCCTCCAGGGTACTCCTTCCACGGGCAGAATGATTTTGATATTGGAAAGGTAGGCTTCGGTTTGAATAACTTCAATGAACAATTTGCGACCACCAATGAATTTCGAAAACTCATAGACCTCGGTTACGTAGACATCCGCTATGAGGCGATGAACACTCTCGGCGTACGCTACGAACCGTGGCATATTAAAATCTAATTTATCTTAAAACAAGTACGTTCACCGGGGAATACTTCAACTGATGTTGAGCAAACGAGCTGTCAAAGATAGTTTTAAGTCCATGTCTACCTCTGGTTGCGACGATCACTAACTCAGCTTTTTGTGATTCGACATAGTCATTGAAAGCAGCTTTTTCATTCGCATCAAAAAGACATTTGAAAGTTACATTCTGCGCTTCAGGCAAAATGTCATTTTTCACTTCTTTAAGCTTCGCAATAATACTTTCTTCAATCTTTGGACGTTCTTCCGGAAGAGGATAAGTGAGTACAGAAAACTGCATACCGCGAGCGTAGAGCACTGTCGGGACAATGTGCACTAAATGAATTTCTGCATCATTTGCAATATTCATATTCTTTAGCTGCTGAAGCGGTTTAAGAGTCTCTTCTTCAAGACTTACTGCGATGACAATTTTTTTGGCCTTCATAACACCTCCAGTTCATTTAATTCTCATCTAACTTTAACCTATATCTCCAGAGAAGATCAGGAAATTATCATGACACTGGAAAAATTTAGGGATAAGTAAGAGTCGCATCGATTAACAAAGGAGATATATGAAAAAATTGCTTCTTCTTATCGTTTTCACCCTGAGTTCCATGGCCCATTCAGCAGAAATGACAGTGCTCGAAAGTAGACTCACTAATGTTCAAACTTACAATCAAACTGTACACACGCGCTTTCAAATTGATCAGTCAACAGGACAGGGTTACGCTGAAGTCACAGTGGTGGAAAACCGCTACACGTGGGACCATCATTATCCTGGCCCTCATTATCCTGGCCCAGGCTGGGGAAACGGGCGTCATCCAATGCCTCAATCAGTTCCCACAGTGATCTACCAAAACAAAGTCGCCATCGAGGGGCTCATTTTAGTGAATGATAAACTTATTTATCAGGATGAAACTGGTGACGTTGACTGCGGAACCTTGGGAGTGAGTCGTATTTTCAAAAGGCCTACTATTTATCTGACAGGAAGCTGTAAATTTAAAGGCCGTGTAGATAGAAGAAATAATCTACGCGTAACTTTAGTAACGAAGTAATTACAATGGCCCTACTCGAATAGCTCAATAAATATGATTTCCTTCGGTCCAGATGCGGAAATGTTCTTTCCGCATCTGTCTTTTTTTCATGCGCCAATTTTGGCGCTTACGAATTCCTCCTTTAGACATTATATTTTTAGGGTTAAATCTTGTAAGGAGTTCTGAGTGAGAATCAGCTGTATTAATTGCACCAGTAAGAAAAACGGTTTTTTTTGTGGTCTAGACATAACCATCAGTCAAAAAATTGATAAAGAAAAAGCTCCAAAAAGTTTAAAAAAAGGCGAAGTACTTTTTGTCGATGGGCAAGAAGCTGACGGAGTCTATTGCATCCAGGCCGGGAAAGTTAAAGTCGTCCGAAAAGATCCTAATGGTAAAGACGCCATCATTCGCATCAAAGGTCAGGGTGATATGGTAGGACACTATCATCTTTTCCAGAGTCAGAAATTCATCGCCACTGCCACGGCCCTTGAAGATTCTCACGTCTGTTTCATCGATAAAAAATTTCTCTTAAAAACGGTTGAAGAAGAACCGGAACTAGCAATGCGATTCATAAACCATCTTTCAAATGAGTTAAAAAATTCTTACCTAAAAATCACCTCACTCGTCAGTAAGAACGTAAAATCAAGGCTCGCCGATCTTCTTCTGCAAATAGGCAGTAACCATGGGACACAACTTCATGAAGGTCTAAGAATTGATGTTAAACTTACCCGAGAGGAGATGGCCTCTCTCATCGGTACAGTGAATGAAACCGTCACACGTTTCTTAACAGAGTTTAAAGATTGCCGAATCATCGAAGAGAAAGAGAAAACTCTCTATATCCTCAAGCCCGAAAAACTAAAAGAGATTGCCAACCATTAATCGTCTTGCGGGAATAATTTAAATCCTAAGATCAGATCGTTGAGTTCATTGGTAAGTTTTGCAAAATCATTGCTGACTTCTCCAATCCTCTGAGCGGCTTCTGTGGTTTTATTTGAAAGCTCAGTAATTGAATTAATATTCGTTTCAACCTCTTTTGTGGCCTCACTCTGCTCTTTAGTCCTTCCGGCAATATCAACCATCACTTCTTTGAGTTTTGTCATTTCTACGGCGACTTTCTTGAAGGCTTCGTAGGAAGTGTTCACTTCACTTCTTCCCTCACTCGCGAGTTTTTTTGTATCTTTGATGAGTTCTACCGTTTCTTGCATCAGAAGCTTTAACTGGTTCGTGCATTCTGCAATATCTTTATTGGAGTTACTGGTTTGCTGAGCGAGCTCTCCGATCTCCCGCGCCACTACTGCAAAGCCCTGGCCTGCATGGTTGGCCCGAGACGCTTCAACTGAGGCATTAAATGATAACAACCTGGTGTTCAAGGTGATGTCATCGACCACTTTCACAGTCTGGGCAATTCGCACAGTTTCTTCTTCAAGACGGGCAGTGATGGATGCGACTTGTTCAATTTTTTGATAAAGGTTATTTATTTTCTCCCGAGCGGAGAAGGCCTGATTGGCCCCATCAGCGACTTCTGCTTCGACTGTGTTGGTGAATAACTCCGACTGAGAGGTATTATCAGCAACGGTCTGGGATGAATGACTCATTTTCCTTAGAGTCTCACCTACTTGCTTAATTTCTTCCTTTTGCTGAAAAATATTTGAGACTGTAAGATCGGTGATTTCGGTGATTTCTTCCGTCCCCTTAACTATTTTCTCAGTGGATGTCTTCACGTGACAAAGACTCTCGCGGATGTTCTTTAACATACCGTCAAAGGCATTAAGAAGTTTTGCGATTTCATCTTTTGAACCATTGCGAGAGAGAACCTTGGTCAGATCCATATTGGCCGCAATCTCTTCCATTTCTTTCTGTGTTCTCTTAAGTCTCTTAATTGCAATAAGCCTAAGAGCGATAACAACAAAAATAAGGGCAATAATAAAAAGCCCGACTAATAATTTCCCCATGTGAATACTGTTGGCCTTAACTTCCTGATCCTGGCGTTCCAGAGAATAAGTGATTCTGGTTGCGCCGAGAACTGCCCCCTCTTGCACTTCGTGGCATTCCAGACAGTTGGTACCACGGTAATTGGAACTGGCCCGAACTGGTACCAAAACGGTTAGAATTCTTTTCCCTTGGAAACTTTGGACAATTCTAATTTCCTCTCCGGAAAGGCCTCTTTTATCAAGTTCATCCTGAATTCGTTCGTATTCAAATCCTTCCCCATACATGGCATTTACATCAGATCCCCGGACAATTCGAACATCCGTAATATCTTTATTCTCCAGAAGCTTTTCCCGAAGAATTTCACGGTTCTCCATGGTTCCCGTGATCATCATAGCATTCACACTATCAAAGTACTGGGAAGCTGTTTGCACCGCCTGATCTTCAATGACTTTTTCAACAAATTCTAGTTGATTGGAGTAATTCAAAAGAATCACAACTCCAGACATAAAACTAAAAATGACAATAAGAGGAATGAGAATTTTGGTTTGAATATTCAAGCTTACTTCCGGTTAATAAATAATTAATTATTGTATGGAACCTGATTTCAAAACATGACTAAAGGCAGTCTTTTTAGATATTGAGTTTTTTCAATAAATTTTATTACATGTCAGGTTTTGTGTAATAGAGATGTCTGACAAAAAGACTCGCCTAGGGCACCATAGAGGACTGACAAAATATCGAAAGGGAGTTACTCGTGGAAGTAAGAAAGCTAAGTGAGCTTAAAGCAACGAATCCATACCTGCGCTTAGGGACAGATGTCTCGGAACTTGAAAAATCCATTCAGACTTTAGGCCTCATAGCCCCCTTGGTGATATCTACGGATAATGTCATCCTCGCTGGTGCCCGTCGCTTTCAGGCGCTCCTGAATCTAGGTTACACGGAAGCCCCGGTCATGGTAGTGGACCGCAATGTTTTAGAGCGAGAACTTGTGTCGATCGATGAAAATCTGGTTAGAAAAGATCTTTCAAATATTGAAATTGAGTCTCACCTTCGTAGGGCCAAAGAAATTTATCAGGAGCTAAACCCTGAATCTGAAGTTGAAATCCAGACTTCTACAGAAGCTTCATCTGAGGAAGCAAAAGAATTAAAAAAAGAAATCCTTCCGGCCGAAAAATTTCTTCACATGGTTTCGGAAAAAACGGGCCTTTCTCCCAAACAAATCCACCAGGCCATTAAGCGAGATGAACTGGCTTCCTCCGAAGTTAAAGAGGCCCGCCGTAATGGAGAGCTCTCCTTAAGTCAGACCAATGAAATCGTTAAGCTAAAAAAAGAAGAACAACATACGGCTTTGGACCACGTCAAAGAATTACCAATCCGTGAAGTTAAAAAGTTCGTTAAGTTAGCTCAGGTTAAAGGTGTTTCTGAAGCGATTAAATCCACTCCACATAAACCTTATCAAAGAGAGTTTTTGGAAATTGATAGTGCGCTTAAAAAAATTCTTAAAAAACTAAAACAGCTTCAGCTTGAAGGTTTTGAATTCTCCGATTTTCCGGAAGAAACTCAAAAACTGGTAAACGATCTAAAACTTCAATGGGAAGAGACAACTCCTCACATTTATTCCGAAAGAGAGTCCCAGGAAAACGCTTTCCAGTAAAACTGAATATCTTACTTTACCAGGGCGAGAAATCGCCCTGGTTTCTTTTAAAGTTCTTCTTTCTCAATTTTTGTTACGTAAGGCTGAACGGCCAGATCACTCAGAAATCTCTGGTGCGGTCTATGTGATGGGAACAGAGCTATTTTCCAGACTTGATTTTCTTCGCCGATATTGCGACCGCTGACAACTTCAATCAAATGGCCCCAATCTCTAATGATCTCTTCCATGAGGATCGGACCTTTTCCATCAACACTATTAATATGAATCAGATAATTAACTCTGACACTCATATCCAGATGCTTTCTGTCCATGAAGGAATGAACCCAGAAAAGGACAAAGATCATAAAGGTAATACTAAGACCGAAAGTAAAAAAACCTAAGCCAAAGACCAGCCCTACAGCGGCCGTGGCCCAAATACCTGCGGCAGTGGTTAGACCACTCACAATTCTTCCTGAACGGAAAACCGCACCGGCACCTAAGAAACCGACACCGCTAACAATTTGGGCAGGGATTCTTGCACCATCAATGAAAATACCCTCGTGGTGAACTAAACGCGCGGTTAAAGTAAACACACAAGAACCTAAGGCCACCATGGCAAAAGTTCTAAGGCCTGCTGCCTTTTGTGCCTTCTCTCTTTCTTTACCAACAACAGTTCCTGCAAAGATCGCGCCCAAACAGCTTAGAAAATAAGAGTAAACGGGTGGCATGTGATCAAAAAGGTCGAAAAGAAAAATATCATTTAAAAATTGAGTGTACATCATTTAAGCTTAAGAGGTTGTCTTCGTAATGACAAGATGAACAGAAATCTTGAATCAATGGAATATTATGGCCTGGTTATTTCTTTTTATTGCTGGATTACTTGAAGTTGGTTGGGCCTACTTTATGAAAGAGTCGGACGGCTTCTCCAAATTGAATCCAACCATCTCAACTTTTGTACTCATGTTCCTAAGTTTTGGACTTCTTTCCGTTGCTATGAAGTCTCTTCCCTTAGGAACGGCCTATGCTGTTTGGACCGGAATCGGGGCCTTGGGTGCATTTATCGTAGGTATTGTCGTTCTGGGAGAAGAGGCCAGTTGGATGAGGCTCGCCAGTGCCGGTCTTATTTTACTTGGTCTTATCGGACTCAAGTTAACATCTGAGCATTAGACTCAGACTTTATTTTTAAAGAATCTTAAATTAAGAACTTCCTGAATCCTCCCGATCAACTAATATCGGAGTTTTCATGAAATTAAAGTATTTGGTTCTTTTAAGTCTTATTTTTCTTCTAAGTTCCTGTGCAACGGGACACCAGGCCCTTACAGACCGAATTAGATCCATGGTTGGCTCCAACCAACATGATGAGGCCATTCAATTAATCACAACCGGATCTCTGGCCCAGGATCGAAACTCCAAACTACTCTACCATGTGGAATTAGGTTTAGTGCAACATTATAAGGGTGATTATGAGGCTTCTATCCAGGCACTAACTGAAGCGAAAGTTCTTCTGGATGAATTATTCACCACCAGAGTTTCTGGAAAGATATCATCTTCCATCATTAATGATAACTCCGACTTCTACTATGGTGAAAAGTATGAAGCATCGTTAATTTATTTTTATCTTTCTCTCAACCACTACCTGAGAGCTCAAGAGGAACAGGATGCGGTTAAAAAGGGCACCTACTTAAGACAGGCACGGGCCGAAATACTTGCCTGGGATGCATTTCTATCCGAGATCAAAAAAGAAAGATTAGGGAAGGCCCTTTTCAAAGAGGATCTTCTGGCCAAAACGTTTGGCGCCTTAGTTCACGAATCTCAAAAAACAAAAAACGATGACCAGATCGCCTTACAGCTTTATAAAGATGCTAACGATGTCTTTTTCAAATATTACAATCTTTTCCCGACTTTCAATAACTCCTACCAGGTTTTCAAAGATAACTTCAGTAACTTTCATAAAATCTCAGAAAAAGAAGTTGCGGGAAAATACGTTATGGCGACACCTCACTCTGAGGAATTTAAAAATTTCCTGACTCAAAAAATCCTTATGCTCACGAAAAAAATCAGACCACAAGAACTGAAAGAACAAATCGCAAAATTAAAACCATCCCAAGAAATCTTGAACAGACTGAACACCCCAGGTGGCCAGGTCACCTTTCTTCTACAAGAAGGACTCATCGTGGGAAAAGGAACCCAGAGATACGAGTTCCCAGTCAATTGGGGGAATAACCGTCAAATGGCAGGGATTCTTGCACTTGGCAGTGTCATCACTTTTGAACTTCCCTATATCGGTACTGTCCCAAAACCGGGAAGTGCTAAAGTTCAGGCACTCGATCAAAATGGACTCATCATCGCAGAGGCTCCTCTATCTGTTATTGCTCCCCTCGGAGAACTGGCCAAACAGGCCATTAACGAACACACCACTGCCATCGCGACAAAAACCGGTATCCGCTTGGCCGCCAAACACGTGGCCGCACTAGCGGTTACCTATGCGGCTTACCAATCTAATAGGAAAAACAATCCTGAATTCGCCGGTGCCATCGCTGGACTCACTCATGCAGCGGCAGTCGCTCTAATAAATGAAAGTGAGAAGGCCGATACCCGCTTTTGGAGCACCTTACCGGCCAATATCAGAATGAGTGAGCTCACTTTAAAAAATGGGACATACCGCTTTAGAGCGGTTTATGGACAAGAAGGTGCAGGGGATTACCGCATCGTTGATTTAGGTGAAAAAACAATCGAAAATAAATCGCTAAACTTTGTAATGAGTGGTTCAAATCTTAAGTCCCCGGCAAAACGAGATCTCGCTTCAGTTAAAGATAAGAAAAAAAACTGAGATGCTTTGTTAGGCCCTTAGGACTCCTCAAACGATGCCCCCGAAGCTAAACTAGACCCATGAAGGCTTTAACACTCTTATTAGTTTTCATTCCTCTCTTCACTCATGCCCAAACGAATACAGACTGCGGTAATGATTATGTTTGCTTCTACCAGAAGGAAGCCCGGGATCTAGAGGCCTATCGCTACCAACAACTGGAATTCCAGGAACAACAACTAAACGAGATGCGCAGACAAAATAGTTTACTCGAACAAGAAATTCAAAGTATGAATGAAAGACAAAATCAACTCGAGAATAACTACCTGGAACTTCAAGAAGCGTTACAGGAACAAGATGCCGTTCGAGAGGCCCAGGAAGAACAAATGGAAGAAGATCAATTTAGGATTGAGGAAATTCCCTAAACCTTTCCCTCTTAAAATGCTATTCTCAAGGCCATGAATAAGCAGTTTTTAAAAATGATCCTGGTCTTCTCACTTCTTCTTCTCGTGAGCTATGTTTATGTTTGGATGAGGCTTTCAATTGGATTACTTTCTTCGCTCCTTCTAGCTATTCCTTTTCTCCTTTCATTTTTTGTCCCTCTCCATCTCTTCTCATTTCTTGGATATTTGGGAATCGGCATTGTCAATTTTCTGGTGATTTCACTTTTCGTAACTGATGCAGTTCTTCTGGTGACAGGCCTTGAGTTTCTGGAACTTCATTTCAATGCCGTCGTTTATGGACTTACCGGTTTGTGTCTGGCACTTGGTCTTTACCGTGCTTTTTACGGACCATCTCTTAAACCTGTCACTCTCCGCTTTCGTGATCTACCAAAAAGCTTACAGGGACTAAAAATCGTTCAGATTTCGGATCTTCATGTAGGGCCCACTTTGGGGAAAAGATATGTAGAACGAGTTGTAAAAAAAACTCTCGAAGAGAATCCCGATATCATCGTTTTAACCGGTGATATCGTCGATGGGAAAATAACGAAGTTTAAGGAAGAGGCAGAAGCTTTAGGAAAACTCGTCCAAGGTGGAAAGACTTATTTCATCATGGGTAATCATGATTACTACTCAGGTCCGGAAGAATGGATTGAATACTTTAAGAGTTTGGGTATAACGGTTCTCCTCAATTCCCATGATCTAATTCAGTTTAATCATTCATATTTCATGATGGCAGGAGTGACTGACCCTGCTGCCAGTCTGGTGGGACACCCTTATCCGGATCCCAAAGCGGCAATAGAAACCTCACTCACTCAGACGAAGGCCACTCCCCTTTTCAAAATTCTTCTGGCCCATAATCCGAAGCTCGCCATCCGCGCGGCAGCGGCCGGTTTTGACCTCATGCTTTCAGGGCATACCCATGGAGGACAATTCTTTCCCTGGACACTCATTGTAAAAAAAGTTCATAGTCCTCATTACTTAGGTGAATCCGTTGAAAGTAATATGCGGGTTTATGTGAGCGCAGGTACCGGTAGTTGGGGACCGCCGCTACGCTTAGGCACTACGACTGAACTCACTTCGATCACCCTTCAGAGTGAATAATTAGCTGGAGTTTTCCCGACGGGAATCTTAAAATCGATGGATCAGGAGATCCCCTATCCAAGACCCAGTCGAACTCTTCCACCAAACCATTTTGGAGCTACGCTCATCCGGGCACCCCTTTGCGGTCGCCACAGTTATCGAAGTCATTGGCTCTGCTTCTGCAAAGACGGGCTCTAAGGCGATCTTTGACTCCCAAGGTAAAAATCTTTTAGGATGGGTTGGCGGTGGATGTGCGGAAAGATTCATAGGAGAAGAGTCAAAAGAAGCCATTAAAGAAAAAAGATCACGGATCGTTCTGGCCGACCTGGATGATGAAATTTTCGGTTTAGGAGTGGCCTGTGGGGGTAAGATGAAGCTTTTTATCGATCCCATAAATCCGGCCGTGATAGTAACAGTTCCCCCTGCTCCTCAATTTCAGAATGAGATAAGGAGCTTAGGGAGTCACTACGGTTGGATCATCGAAACAGATCATTCATTAGCTCCACTTAAAACCGTCGAAGACCTCCTTTTCTCAATGATCAAGTCCATTGGAAAACTTAGAAATAGTTCATTGGAATCTCTTCGCCTCAAAAAAAGTATTCCCGTAAATTTTATCAATGAAGCGAAACTAACTTCTAAAGAAGTAACCCTTGTAGGCCGCACCCGAATAACTGAAGCACTGGCCCGCCACTTAGTACTCCTCGGATATTCAGTAAGAGCAATCGGACCGGATGTAAAAAAAGAAGACTATCCTTCAAGTGTGCAGTGTCACTGCCTGGATGATAGTTTCTCAAGTATCGAGTTCCAGCCGAATGAAATTGTCATCGTGGCTTCTCATACTGCTCAGGATCCCATGATCGTCAAGAAGGCCCTGGACTCTAAAGCATCCTATGTTGGCATGATTGGAAGCACTAAGCGTTCAAAGGAAGTTTTAACTTTTCTAGGAAGCCTCGAGCAAGTAGTCGACTTCCCTCTTTATCTACCAGCTGGGCTTGATATCGATGCTCAAAATCCTGATGAAATTGCTCTCAGTGTGGTCGGTGAAATTTTATCTCTGAGGTCAGATCGATGAATCAGGATTTAATTCGAGAAAAATTACTTGAACATGCCCGATCCGAAAAGAACGGTATCTTTCCTCTCAACACAAATTGTGAATCACAAAAAATAAATCCTCTGTGCGGAGATCATGTCGAATTACGCCTGAGCGTAGAAGATAATTACATCAAGGACATTGGCTTTAAGGCCCAAGCCTGTGCAATATGTTCAGCTTCTGCTTCCATTTTAACTGATAAATTGGTGGGAAATGAAGTAGAAACGGTTTTAATTTGGGCCGAACTCTTTGAAAACACAATTGCTAATTCACAAAGTAGTGAGTGGCCGTCAGAAATACAATTCCTTCAATTCTTCGAACACATTAAATTCACGCCTTCGCGTAAGATGTGTGCACTTCTTCCCTGGATTGTTTTAAAAAGCGCTTTGAAATAAAACCATCTTCCACAATCAATCCATAGTCATCATTCATACTTCAAGATCCTTGAAGAAATATGGAATCCCATTTTCGGAAAAACTTCCCCACCTTTGGAAGCAAAATGCTTTGTAGCAAGATCACATGCATCAAAACACGAACCAAACAAAGGAAGGCTCATGAAGAAAATGCTTGTGATGATGCTCCTGATGTCATTCATGATCGTCTCATGTAATGATGATGGAACTGCTACAGATCCTGCGATCGACGACACTGTTACAGAACCAGTAGGTGGAGATAACGGCGATGGTACAGATGAAACTCCAACAACTCCAACCGAACCCACTACTCCGCCGTCACCGACGACTAATGTCCCGACTCAGGCATTAACTTTTAAAACGAATGTCAGTTACATGAATTTAACAAATTCTCAGGCCGATAAGTACGATAGAGCTGTGGCCTTAGTGAAAAAAGTTGTGGCAACAGAAGCTTTTAGAACAAAAGTTTTAAACCACACCTACAACGGGACAAAACAGTTTGCCAATAATAACGGCAAAACCAATGCCCAAATCTATCAATCCATTCTGGATGCAGCTGAAAAGTTAACTCCGGCAAAAAATAACACCATGGATGTGGGTGTTAAAATGTACTACACCAATAATAGCGTCGTCGGTTGGACTAATACTTCGATCACTTATATCAACGTGAATACGAAGTTTTTTAACAATTACACAATTAACAATGTGGCAGCGAATCTTTTCCACGAATGGTTACACAAAGTGGGATACGGGCATGATTCGTCTGCAACAACCAGAAGACCTTACTCAGTTCCTTATGCTGTAGGCTACATGATCAGAGATATTGGTAAAAACTTTCTTTAATATAAAAGGATCACTCTATGAAAAAAATAATTCTAGTCGCAAGTCTTTTACTTAGCTTTACCGCAATGGCCGACATTGACTATGAAGGTGAAACTCCGAACCCAACACCCGAAGAAATCTCCAGGAACCGCGCTTGTTTTGAAGATCTCGCACGTCAAGGTTGCGGCGACGCTGGTGAAGACCCGGAGCACTTCCGCTCTTGTATGAGCAATGTTTACTCGTCCCTCTCCCAGGACTGCCAGGCCTTAATGACCAAGCTTTACGGGAAGTAGGATAATTCAGTAGGGAAGGCCCGGAAACGGGTCTTCTTTATTGGATAAATCTGAAAGTTAAATTGATACGAGGCCCGGCAGCGGAAGTTTCCTTTGGTACCGAATGTTGCCAAAAATGCTGGGTCTCCCCTCTCATTAATAAAAAACTTCCATCCTCAAGTTCCAGCTCTACTCTCAAATCTTTCTTCTCGCGGTGGCGAAGTAAAAATCTCCTGGTCGCTCCAAAACTTACAGAAGCAATAACTGGATTCTTACCCAATTCCTTTTCATTATCACGGTGCCAGCCCATACTGTCTCTTTCATTACGGTATAAGTTGAGTAAGACTCCATTAAAGGTGGTGCTGGCCTTCGCCTCTAATCTTTCCTTAATCTCCAGGAGGGTTGGCGTCCATGAGTGTCCCTTCATCGTGAGACCTGAATACCGGTAAGACATCCCGGCATTTCCATGCCAGGCAGTAAGACGGGGCTGCATGACTTCTTTACCAAAAATTTTTATGGGTTCTTGCTGCCAGTGAGTTTGATTAAGAAGAATTTGAAAATAATTCAGGCTTTCTTTCGGCGTGAAAAAATTGGGATAATAGAAGACCTCGCCATTTTCAGGGATAAGATTCATTTTTTAGTACAATGGGAAGGAGTAATCATAAACTCACCTAAGGATTGCCCTTTGTCACTTTCATAGCGGTAAATGATATTGGCCTTGTGGAGAAGTAAAAGTTCTTTTTCTCTTTTACCCGAGCAAATTGTTTTAAGAACTTGAGTTTTAACTTTAGGCAGCGCCCACTTATACTCTTCCGGACTGGCCCTAAGGATGAAATGAAAATAAAAATTTTTATCCTGCACCGTTGTTCCGACCAGCTTAGTTGCATGATCATAAATCTCCGGAAGCTCTTTATTTATCTTTACAGACAATTCATTAAGAGAAGGAGACTGGCCTTTGGCCAAACTTATCAGACTCAGACTCATCACTAATCCTAAAAGTAAACTCATCCTGACTCCTCACGACTGGCCTGACACAGGCCCATTGGATCAAGCTAAACTCTAACAGGTAGGTTAAAGATGAACAAGAATGCATTAATAGTTGTAACAAATCACAGCGAACTAGGAAATTCCGGTAAGAAAACGGGTTGGTATTTGTCGGAAGTAAGTCATGTCTATTGGCCACTTCATAATGCTGGTTTCAGTATCGATTTTGCCAGTCCAGAAGGTGGCAATGCTCCGGTTGAAAAGGATAGTCTGAAGCTTGATGACCCTGAAAATAAAAGTTTTGTTCAGAAATTCAGCCTAAGAGAACACCTCCCCACAACGGCCATGAGTGATATTGATCCACATAAGTATCAGATCATCTACTTTGCTGGAGGGCATGGCACGATGTGGGATTTCCCAGATAATCGTGACATTCAAAGAGTCACAGCCGCTGTTTACGAGAATGGTGGCATTGTTGGTGCCGTTTGCCATGGGCCATCAGCGCTAGTG